>JAKBKR010000048.1 GCA_021832495.1 bacterium
GTACGAGGAGGAGGGTTCCGGTGTCGCTCCCTTCGTGATCGACGCCGGGATGAGCCCGCCCACGGTCTCTCCCGGCAATGCGAAGGCCGTAGTGAAGGGCCCCGATGCCGCTGTCTCAGTGCCCCTTAACACCCCCCAGGGGAATGCCTGGATGGGTTGGGGAACGTACGAATTCCTCGTCAGCGCTCCCAGCGGTGGGGGCAGCTACTGCTTCGTGGCGTACCTTTCGAACCTGGCGTCGGCCCCCTCGGCGTCGTGTGCGAACCACCTCTCCCCGGCCGGGCATCCTTCCGGCCCGGTGGACTCCGTCCCGCGCACGTTATCCGTGGCCTTCCTTCCCGGGATGGTGGTGCCTGTCACCGTAGGACTGGGATGGTTCCTCTGGGTCGCCCTCAGCATCGTCGTCGGGACCGTGGTGGGGGTCGTTCGGTACCACCAACGTCGGAGAACGGCGACTGCGCCGGCGCCGTCCGCATGAGCCTCCCCCTGCTCAGCGCCCGGGCTCCCCGGGAACACTCGTTCGGTCGGGTAGCGATCGTTGCCCTGATCGTCTTCGCTTTCTTCCTTCCCTTACCCCAAGTAGCTGTCCGGCCGGACACGGGCGCGTGGTTCGGTCACGGGGTCCCGCTCAACCCACACCATCCCCAAGCCGTCCCGGTCCCCATTGCAACGAACGTCTCGGCGACCCCATCAGTCCAGGACCTATCGAAGCTGATCCCCTCCCCGGCCGGAGGCTCTTGGTCGCAGTTCACCCGGATCCTTCCGCTCGCGGCGAACTCTTACGAACTGCTCGGCGCCGATACGGCCACGGGACTCCCGAAGCTCGGGGTCCTCACCGCGGCGTCGAACCCTCCTGGGTTCTCGGACACGACCCAGGGATTCACCTCCCAGTTGAACCCCACCACCACCGGAGCATTGACGGGCGCAGCATTCGATGACGGGCAGCTCTCCTCTTCCCCGACGATCGTCTACCTCTGGGATGCCCATTTCGGTCAATTCGCCTCCTTCCCGGAGATCTGGACCATCGATACGGCCACCGGCGCAGTCTCTGCCATCGCTTCTCCTCCCTCTTTCACGCTCCTCATGGGCGGCGCTTCGGACGGTTCGTCTCTCCTCTTCGTGGGGTTGAACGCTTCCGGCAGCACCCCGGAGACCCTCTACTCGGTCTATAACGCGACCGCAGGGTATACCAACGTGACCGGCGCCATCCCGGCCTCGTTCGGGGCCGCCGAGTACGCCATCGGTACGGGCTCGGGCTTCCTCCTCACATCCAACCAAAGCGGCAACACCTTGGGACTCCTTGCGTACACAGGGGGCACTTGGAAGTTCACCAACCTCAGTACCATCCTTCCGACGACCTCGAGCTTCACATCACCGGCGGCCCCGTTCGCGGTGAACGGCGCCGACATCCTGCTCGCATCGTATCCCCACGGGTTCCCCGGCGCCACCCCGGACGCCTGGGGCGTGCTCAACCTCGTGACCCCATCCTTCGCCAACGAGACGGCCAATGTGCTCTCCGGGCTGGGAGCTCCCTCCGCCGCGGCCGCGGACCCCGTGACCAGTGTCAACTTCACGCTCGCTTCAGGTGCGGGCCTCGCCGATCTGGATGGCGCCACGGGGGCCGTGTCGAAGCTCGTGACCGGATCCCCTTGGAACGTCTCGCTCGTCCCCTCAGCGCTCGAGTGGACTTCTACCCGATCGCTTGTAGTCGCCGGGAGCACACCGGGTGGCTGGGGCTTCCTCACCGTCTGGAACCAGACCAGCGGGGCCCTGCGCGTCGGCCTGCCCTCCGGGCTCGTCCGGGCGATCGCGACCGCATCCGGGAACGGCCTCCTCGCCATCGCCGGAACGAATGGAAGTGCCGGCGCGGTGGCGCTCGCCAACCTCACTGCCCCAAGCGCGCTGCTGTTGGGGGATACCTTGCCCGTGGCCCTCGGCACGATCACCGCCTCCACGTTCCTCGGCTCCACCCTCTATTTCACGGATGGGACCTACGTGGTCGCCTACAATACAGCGACCTCGGGTCCGCTCACCCTCCTGCCCACCGTCCCCGGCAGGGGCTTTACCAATACGCTCGCTGCGGTCAACGGTTCGCTCTGGGCCGGAGGCACGCTGTTCTCCGGAGCGGCGGGGCTCTTCCAGTACTCCGCTTCGAGCGGCTCCTGGACGAACTTGTCCTCGGCGCTCGCCACCATGAGCTTCGGCCTCGGGGACATCGTCCCGGGAGCGCAGGGTACCGCACTGCTCGGCGGGATCTCGGGCAATGGCACCGGCGACATCTGGTACTTCAACGCCTCCTCCACCAAGCTGTTCGAGAACGTGACAGCGACCATGGGTCCATCCCCCCCTTCCCTTTCGGGTCAAGAAGGGGGAGGGTGGAACGGGACCGCCTTCTGGGTCCTCAACGGCTCCGAGGTCGAGTCCTGGACTCCCTCGCAGACGGCGCTCCTCCCCGTCTTCTATACCTCGCCGATCACGATCATCGGTCTTAGCTCCCTTGCCGTGTCCCCGCAAGGGTTCGCGCTCGGGGGCTACGGTAACGAGTCCGCGAGCGCCCCGGACGTTCCCGTGGCCCTCATCGGTTCCGGGGCCAACAGCCGTTTGGACGATCTCACCCCCTCGATCGGCCGGAACTGGACCGGGACACCCGTCACCGGGATCGCCGGAGCCGAGATGGTTGTGGCCGGGGAAGATCTCTCGGGACAGATGACCCTCGCTGCCGTCACCCCCCTCCTCCAGGGTACCATCTACGGCAACGGCACCGTCGCCGATGCACCCGCCGCGCTACACTTTACGCTGCAACTCTCGGGGGGCGTCTCCCCGTACGGTACGGTCCACTGGACCTCCGCCGGAAAGCCCAATCTCGCGGGACCGGCCGCGACCTATGTGTTCAACACCTCGGGCCTCTACCAGGTGAACGCCACCGCAACGGATGCTTCCGGGGCCACGGTGCTCGTCCAGGCGATCATCACCGTGAACCCTCCCCTCGTGCTCAAGCTCCAGGCGAGCCCGACCAGCGGGAATTCCCCGCTCTCGGTCACCATCCAGTGGAACCTCACCGGCGGAGCGGGCGCAGGATACTCCGTGGACCTCGCCTTCGGCGACTCGACCACGGATAACGGGCTAGGGGCCTCGGGAAGCGTCCAGCACATCTACACATCCGGAACCTTCACCCTCCTCGCCTCGGGCTCCGATGGGGTCTCCACGGTGACGCAAAGCCTCCCCGTCAACGTCGCCCCGACCACGCCGCCGGTCAACCTCACAAGCGTCGCGGTGTCGCCCTCCAGCATCTCCGTGAAGGCGGGAACCTCCCAGGCCTTCACCGCAACCCCCCAGTGCTCCTCCGTGTGCCCCGTGGTGAATTATTCTTGGGGAATGACCGGCCACCTGGGCACGCTCAACACCACAAAGGGAAACAGCATCCTCTTCACCGCCGGCCCCGGGACCGGCAACGTCACCCTCTACGTCAATGCATCCCTCAACGGCACGGTACGCCGGGCGACGGCCCACATCCAGGTGACCGCCGCAAGCGGGACCCCTCCCGGGGGCGGAGGCTCGGGCTCCAGCAGCGGCTTCCTCCTCGAGGTTGCGGTCATCTCCATCGTGATCGTCGTCGTGATCGCTGCGGTCCTCGTCCTTCTCCAACGGCGAGGCAGGCTCGGAAAAGGCCCACATACGGGATCGTCTACCGCCGCTCCCGCGGCACGCCGACCCCCTCGTTCCGGACGAGGTTGGTTCTAGGAGGCCGTTCCCCGCGCTTCCCGTGGCCGACCCGTCTTTCATCCCGGGAGCTCCGTCCGAAACCCGTCCCCACCTTGGCCCGGAAAGCATCGCTTCATCCACCGGGGACTCCATAGGTGGTTTCCTAGGAAATGTGGACTTCTTGGAGATTGGAGTCCTGTCGACAAATGGTAGATGATCGATTCACCCTAGGGCGATGTGGGGGGAATGAGTCAGGGTCGTACGTTTTCCGTTGGTGACCGGGTAATGAATGGCAGGAGGTCTACAGGCTACCTTGGGAAAGGTAATCCACAAGCAGGGCATGGTACGCTCAAGTAGATGTCTATGTCTGCCCCGCTCCCTCCTCCTTCGCCACCCCCTCCCCAGCCCGTGTATTACTATGCCGTCCCTCCTCCGCCGAGGGATGATTCCCACCTGCTGCTCATCGTTCTGATCGTCATCATCTTCGTCGTGGTCATCCCCTCGGTCTTGGCAGTGGTCTTGTTCTGGGAGGTCGGTGGACTCCTCCACAGTGTTCCGAATAACACTGCCGGGAACAATGTAGACGTGATCGCCTTCGACCTGAGTTCGCAGAACAATACCTGTGGTTTGGCGGGGAAAACGGAACCAGGGGTGAATGTCACCTTGGGCGCTACCTTCTCGGTGTCATGGGTTTTGCACAATGCTAACACCACGGGTTGTTCGATAACCTCCGCCCACGTTATCGGTAACGAATTCTCCCTCGATACGACTAACTTGCCGGTCAGCCTTCCGGCTAGGGGAACCGGCAGCCTCGACCTCACGTTCACCGCGCCCAATACGGTTTACACAGGCGACCTCGTCATTGACCTTGAGTGACCGAACATCCTGTGTGAGGTTCCCACGTACCAAAGTTGGGATAGGGGCACAGCGGTGTGAACCCCTCGGGGGTTCGAATCTTCAACTTTGCAGCAATGTACCCCTTGGAGGTGAAAGTAGGAGTGAGACGCTTCAGTTGCCTTCCATCAGGCTGAGAGATGGTAGGCCTGAAAGAGGATGGAGGTGGAGGACGAGGAACCTTCGGGTGAGATGGACGATGTCGCAGTGGCCTAACTGAAGCCATAATCCCCGGAATGCTCCTACCTCCCTAATTCATTGGTACATGGCGCGGCGCCTTAGAAAAACCCGACCTACCCTGTTTTCTTGTTCCAACCAACCCTTGAGTAGACACGTTGCCCATCAACTACAACAGTACCCGTTGTCTGTGCCAGCCAACGGAAGTAGGAACGGACGCTTGAGGCTCGCCGAGGTGGAGTCTTCCCTGTCAAAGTAGTCTTCTCCCTGATGATCCGAGAGATGTCTGAGTCATTCACCCCTTCCGCGCCTCTCTGCTGTGCCAACTCGAACACCGCGTTCAGGATGGGGATCTTCAACAGCCGTTCGGCCATCCACGCGTTCCTCTCCGTCTGGGAGCGAGTGACGAAGGTCTTACCTTCCCCGGTGAGAACGAACTCGCCCTTCTCGCTCCGGACAAGTCCGAGTGCCTCGGCAGCGGCTCGATAGTAGCTCCCTTGACGCAGTGCGAATCCCTTGAGTCTGGACCAGTCCTTCGCAGTGCGGACTCCCTGTGGGATGAGGAAAGGGAGCTCGGCCACCTTGTAGAGATCGTTCGCTTGGAAGAAGGGGATAGAGGGGTCGGGAGACACATCTGTTAGCAGGTCCTCTGGCGGAGTCTCCTCAACCACCCGGAATCGCCTGCGGCTCTTGACACGAATGGCCTCGTAGTCTGAATCATCATCCCAAGAGTACTCCCAGAACGAGTAGGTGCTCTCCTCGGGTCGGCCCATGTTGGGCTCGTAGATGAAGAAAAGTGGGCGCACCCGCTTCCGTTCCGCCGTCTCCTGGAAAAGGCGGTGCGAACGGTAGGGGTAGTAGAGTTGCCGGATGTGGAAGGTGTCTCGCCACCCAACTTTCGCCTCGATTAGCAGGACATCGTCGGGGCCCTCGAACAATTGGTCTATCTCCATCTGCGCCCCGTCCTGCTCCAACTCGGGGTAGCCGTCGACGTGGAACGTGAAAGGGATGGTCGACCCCCTGCCAGGGTCTGTCGGAAAGATGGAAGAGGTCTCTGAGAAGTGGCTGAGCAATCCGCAGTTGTAGGCATAGAAAAGGGCCGCCCCTTCTCCCTTTCCGTAAGTGGTCGTGGTCAGTCGAAATGGAAGCTTCGATGTGAATTTACGGGGCTCTCCTGGGTCTTCGAGCTCGTGGTAGCCTCTCCCGTGAGTCAGTGCCCACTTCTTTCGGGAGAGCGGAAGTACGAACACACCCCCATCGCTCGCGGTCTTCAGCACCACGGCGCAATCTTTCAGGGTGTTCATGGAGACAAGGTTCCGTAGATCCATCCGTCCCCGGAGAACACCCTTGATCTGCTGTTCGGTGATTATGTTCGTCGGTAGGGAGAGGTCGAGCGAGAGTTCGCGGACGAGGTCCGCCCAGCATTCGTCCCTCTTCGTCACGGGTAGTTCATGACGAGCAGCTCATCGATCGCACCGCGTCCGGTGCCCTTGCAATTAATGGCCCTCTTTGCTTTGAGCCGGACCGGGGCGTACTCCCGGTAGAGCGATTCGAGGAGGGGGGTCGCTGAGTTGGAGAGCATGACCTTGCACCCCTTCTGGTCTAGAGAACGGAAGAGCGTCGCCAGCTGCTTTTGTTGCCTTTCCCCGAACCCTTCGCTGGTGTATGCAGTGAAGGCTGAGGTCTTGCTCAGGGGGTCGTAGGGCGGATCAAAGTAAATGAAATCCCCCCTTCGGGCCTTCCTGCAAGCCGCTCGGTAGTCCGAGACCATGAGCTCGGCCCCCTTGAGAGCCGCCGAGGCTGCGAGAATGTTTTCACGAACGTAGAGGGTGGGATTCCTGTAACCACCGTATGGGACATTGAATCCTCCCTTCGAGTTTACCCGATAGAGTCCGTTGAAGCAAGTTTTGTTCAAGAAGATCGTCCGGGCTGCCCGGGCCTCAGCGGAGAGTTTCTCGGGTGCTTGCCGTCTGACCGAGTAGTAGTAGTCTTCATCGAGCCTGAACTCGAAGTACGCATCCAGGGCAGCCATGAGTGCGTCGGGCGCATCGCGCACCATCGTGTAGACGTGGATGAGTTCGGCATTCAAATCGGAAAGGACCGCGTGCTTAGGCCGGAGATGGAAGAACAGAGCGCCACCGCCAAGGAAGGGCTCGAAGTAGGTACCGATCGAGTTTGGTTCTGGGAGGTAGGGCTCCATCTGTCCTAGGAGTTGCCCCTTCCCTCCCGCCCACTTCAGGAAGGGAGTCGGATCCTGTGCTTCAATGTGATGTTCTAAATGGAAGGGCGATTCTCCCAACAACCAAGGCTTCGTACCCACGGTGTAGTTGGAAGCACTCGAGACTTAAATAAGAAGTGGTAGGTGCTGGTTTTTCGCTTTGGTATACCGACATGTTCCGGTGATTGGACCACAACCAAGAAGGGCGACATGGTGCTAGCAGTGACTTTCCAACCAACCCGCTGGGCATGGGACCGGACAGTCCGAGTCAGCAAGTGCGACGATAGCTCGAGAGCGGAAAGGACTGACACATCAACGTCGATATCTTCGGTCTAAGTTGAAACGTCCCAGCAACCATGGAGGTGGATTCCTTCCTCCCCATTAGACATTC
The DNA here is from genome assembly GCA_021832495.1 of bacterium. Lineage (GTDB taxonomy): Archaea > Thermoplasmatota > Thermoplasmata > Lutacidiplasmatales > UBA184 > JAJYEA01. Next base: position 7,383 of record JAKBKR010000048.1, read on the forward strand.
GGGAGTCAAGGAGGCTTCGTATCTCCTACAGGAATGGGGTTCGGTGCACCGACTTTGAACCACGAAAGTCCCGCGGAATGCATGTTGAATTCAAGGTCGGGCGGATTAAATCCCTCATAGCTAAACACGCGGAATGAAACCATGAACACCCGATATGGTTGCCGTGGATCTTGGTGCTCTGTCATGGCGCAGATCTCCCGATTCTCAGGGCCGAGTTTATATCGCCTCTCGCCACGAAAAAGAGATGCCCTCAACACTCATGCAAGCATCTGGCAACGATACTGCCAAGTTGACACGCCCTATAGAGGAGCACCAGAGACTACGGTCCATGCGCTTATTGACGAGAGCCGAATACCGGCAGTTTTTGACATCCCATAACTCGGTCCAAATAGGGGATGTGGAAGTAGAACTTGTGCGACACTGGAAAATCGAACGAATCCAACCTGTAGAATTCCTCCCAGAAGAATGGACTGTTTGGAGTTTCCCGGAAAGAGGTGACTGGGCCACCCATGTGGGCAATTATCGTGGCAATTGGAGTCCATACATACCGCGGAATCTCATCTTGAAGTACACCGTCCCTGGCGATGTGGTATGCGACCCCATGGTGGGGAGCGGGACCGCGCTTGTGGAGTGCAAACTCTTGGGTCGGGCTGCTATAGGCATGGATGTCAACCCAGATGCTGCCATGGTGGCGATGAATCGAACCGACTTCGATGTCGAACCTTTGGTTCAAGGGGAGGTCGCGTCTGAAGTACAGATATACATTGGTGATGCGAGGAATCTCGACCGGGTAAGCAGTGAATCGATAGACCTCGTGGCCACGCACCCACCATACAGTGGGATTATACCCTACTCACGGGGGCTGGTGGTAGGGGACCTATCTTCGTTGAGTTTGCCGGAGTTCGTCTCTGAGATCGGCAGATTTGCCGCTGAATGCTTCCGAATCCTAAAACCGAACAAGCACTGTGCAATTTTGATCGGCGACACACGAAAACACCGACATTACATCCCCATCCACCTCGGAATCCTCAATAAGTTCTTGGAAGCCGGTTTTGTCGTCAAGGAGGACATCATCAAGCTACAGCACAACACCAAGGGGGCGAGGGAAATGTGGAACGGACACAAATACGATTTCTACAAGATCGGGCACGAACACCTATACGTCTTCAGGAAACCCGATGCCAACGAGGACACCACCCAACTGAAATTTAGCAACAAGTGGTGGTGACATGCCTCCCGGGTAGCTTGTCCTCCAACTTTTGCAGCAGCGCCGATGCTACGCCAACCACCTCCGACGGTGGTTCGATGGCTCACTCGAATCCGTGTGGTGAAAGCAAGGGCTACATCTGCCCCGAAATTCCACCGGGTGGCGACCTTAGGTTTCGGTATGGAACCTTAGCGCCCGGCTGGGTGAGGCTGTTTTCCCACGGTTTGATTGGCCAAAGGTCGCTGGAAACCTTGCTCGGCAATGTGCCTTCCGGCCTTGAGCCGTTCCTGCACCCACTCGGGAAGGATGTCCCAGTGTTCGTTGAGCAGTTCCCCGGCGGTGCTGTCTAGGATGTAGGTCCAGCCGATATCACTATCGGATCGTACGACGCGCCCGAAGCTCTGGAGCAGTCTCCGGAGGGCCTGCAACTTGTACCACCGGTCGCCATCGGGCATCCTCTTGCGCTCTTGGACACGGCGATCTTTCAAGCCAGCATAGGGACACTTGAGGATGACCTGCCATTGGGCTAACTCTCCCTTCAGGTCAAGTCCTTCTTCCATGGCGACCGCAATCAATACTGTGTCCTGAGAACCATCGCGCATCCACTGGCTCAAGGTCCTGTTCCGATCGACTCCCTTGTTGTGGACCACCAACCGGGAGCGGTAGCTTGCGGGAAGGGAGTCTGCAACCCGCCTTTGCAACTCGTACCCGGTGACGTGGATCAGACCCCTCTCGTCTCGATGTCGATCCATGATCGACCTCAGGATGTCCATTGCTGCGGGAAGGTTCCGTTCGGTGTACTTGGAGGACAAGTTCACGGAAGGATCGACGAAGATGGGGCCATTGGCCGGAGGAAATGTCGACGGAGGACAGAGGTGCTTGAAGCCTTCCTCCGGTAGGCCTACTTCCCAGAGGAACTGGTGTGGGTCCAGGATCGTTGCGGTCGAAATGATGATCATCTTCGGCCCCAACGGCCACAACTTTCGGGAAAGGATCTTCTGAGAGAACACCGGGGTCAGTTTCAGGTATCTCGTTGAATCTTCGACCTTTATCTGAGCAACCCAAGGGTTCCCGGCATCGAGGTCTTCGAGTGCAGCCTCCAGCTTGTCGTCCAATTGCCTTGCCTTGTTCAGCCTGCGAATACTGCGAAGATCATCTCCCTTATCCGTGTCCTCTCGGCAATCCTCGGCGGTGAGCACGGCCTGCGCACCTTTCCGCAGACGGGTCAGTATGTTTCGGATGCCGTCGGTGTCCAAGTCTTGGAAGTGATCATCCGTTTGGTCCACGATTTCTTTCAGATCGCTCGCCCAGAGTTCGCCCCACGCCTTTCCGACGAGCGTTTGCTCGTACACGTCGATCGATAGGAGACTGACGTAATCCTCCAGCCCGTGCGCCTCATCGATGATCAAGAAATCTCGCCCATGGAAACGAGGCGCTTCCACAACATCGATTGGGGTCCCCGTTGAG
>JAKBKR010000049.1 GCA_021832495.1 bacterium
GGGGGTAAGGTGGTGGCCGGGTTCAAGTGCACGAGCTGCACCTTCTGGACCCCGCTCAAGCGGCGCGTGCCCTGCCGCTACACGTTCCGGGCCGCCCGCTAAACCCTGTGCGTCTCTGAGCAATAATTGGCCCGTGGCGAGCCTCCGCTCCGGGGATGGTTCCAATGAAATGCGATAGTTTAAGTAGGGGTGACCGCTCTGGAGTACCTTGGGAAACCCGTACAGATGCTTGGACTCTCGCCCCTACAGGAGGTGCTAGTTGGTGTCTTCGGTCTCCTCCTTATCGTTACCGTGGCAGCGTGGGCAGTCCATCGCCTGAGTGCTCTTTCGACCCTCTTCTACTCGACGCTCTTCGGGCTCCTGATTCTCTTCTCCCTGTTCCCAGGGGTATTGGCGGCCACCTTCGAAGGGCAGCCGGGCCAGACCGCGGCGTACCTACGGTTCGACTTCCTCTTCGCCCTTTTCCTCGTGTTGGCGTATGCCTTCGTCACGCGGGAGTACGAGCACCACCGCACGTTCTCCCAACTGGTCCGATCTCAAGCCCTTTCGCTTGCCCAGCCGGTCCTGGAATCCCAGAGCAAGGTCCCGCAGGGAATGACCCGCGTGCTCATCCTCATCACTGCCCGCAACGAAGAGTCGACGATCGGGGACGTCTTGGCTGCCCTACCGACTCGGAGCGGCACTCTCGAATTCAAGACCTTGGTCGTTGACGATGGCTCTAGCGATGCGACGGCCCTGATTGCCAAGGAGGCTGGGGCGGTCACGGTGAGCCACGGGTCCTCCTTGGGCATTGGTGCCCCATTGACGACCGGGCTCCTTGCTGCGCTGCAGTTGAATGGACGGTACCTCATCCACATGGATGCCGACGGCCAGCACAACCCCGACGACCTGATGCACATCCTTGCGCCCCTCATGGAAGGGCGGGCCGACATGATCATCGGATCGCGCTTCAAGGACCTACGACCCAGCCATCTCTCGAAGACCCGGACCATCGGGATCCACGCCTATACCCGGCTCGTGAACTACCTTACGGGGTACTCTCTCACGGACACAACCTCCGGGTATTGGGGAATCCGGGCCGATCGCATTCACGACGTCCTGTTTCATGCAGAGCGGAACTATGCGGTCGAGATGATGCTCCGGGCAGCCCATAACGGGGTTCGGATCGAGGAGGTTCCTGTCGTGCAGCTTCCCCGGAGCGGGGGCCACTCCCAGTTCCACAGCGTGTCGCTCTTCCTCCTCTACCATCCTCGGGCCCTCGCCCAGATCATCTCTGCGTACACCCGCCCCAACCCCCAATTCCCCGGATTGCCGCGTAAGACGACCGCCTCCCGGCCCACGCCCCAATCCGAGGGTGGCGCAGAAGCAAGGTTATTGGACCCCAGGGTCCAAGGCAACGTCCGCTCCCACCCGGTGGACAAGTAGAGCGGCGGGATTCTCCCGCGAGTCGTGCAACGACTTTCGCCTCAGATCTGGACCGAGATAGATTGCGCCCGCGGATCCTCGATCCAACTCCTGAGGTCCTCGGCTACTTCTGTCATCACTTTCTCGAATTCGTGCTGCAAGGAAAACTCGAAACCCTCCGCGATCCACCGTTGCCACTTCGAGGGATCGTCCCGAAGCACCTGTAGGGCTCGTTGGGCCAGAGCCTCCACATTCTCCACTGGCACCTCCACGATATGGGAGCGCACGTCGACGTACGTCGGAAGCGCATATGTGAGAACGATCGACCCGTAGGCCATCGCCTCGTAGAATATGTAGGGAATTCCCTCCATGTAGGCGGGAAGTATCGTCATCTTGCTCCGGCCCAGCAGATCGTACTTTTCCTTTTCCTCCACGTTGACCCGCAGCTCGACGTTGCGCAGGGCCCGACGACGGATGTACGAACGGACCTTGGCCTCATCTCCGGCATCCGCATAGCCAGCGACGACCATCCTTCGACCCGGCTCGGCCTGGGAGATCCGTTCCCAGGCTTGGAGCGCATCGTAGACCCCCTTGGACTCCTTCACGGCCGAAACAAACAGGATGTCGATGTCCCGCGTCGTGCGATCCAGGGAGGGGGGCTGGCCGGGTACCCACCGCCGGGGAATGCCGGGACTCTTTCGGATCACATGGACCCGAGGATTCCCTTCCCGGATCCACTCTGCAAGGTGGGAGTTCTCGGTCAGGATCCCGTCGAAGGTGAGTCGGGCCAGGGCAGCGGCGGTCCGCTGGACGAGGAACTTGGGGAGCCGAAGGGAAAGCGGTTCGGGATTGGGACTCCAGGGCACCAGATGGTAGATAGGTCCGACGGCGACGGTCCCCGGACGCCATAGTTTGGCCCCGAGGATCGTGAAAACGTCGAGCATCGAGGAGGCGATGAGGACCTTTTTCCGGACTCGGGATTTGTCCAGAGGGGAGCGCCGCCGACCCAGGGAAAAGAGGTCGCTCGGCCGGCCAACCGTAAGGAGTTTCCTCCGGTCGGCCGGGAGGGCATCGTACAGCGAACGCAGGGCCCGGGAGGCGCCCCGGCTTCCCGCCCACAGGTTGCGCTCGATGAGCACATACTCCCAGTCAGTGGTTGTCGAGGACTCCGGGTTGGTCATGCGCACGTTGGACCCTGTTCCTGTCTCGTCGACCGCAAAGATAACGCTTGTCGGGTCCCGCGCGCAGTGTGCATTTCACCCGAAACCTTTAGAGTGAGATGGTATCTTGGTCCGCTCGTGCCCGAGGACAGGGGAAGGGAATGTCCACCCCGTTAGTACGATGAACAGAGCGTTGATCACCGGTATCACCGGTCAGGATGGGGCATATCTCGCGCATTACCTTCTGAAGAAGGGGTACGAGGTCTACGGGACCTACCGACGGCTGAGCACCCCCAACTTCTGGCGTCTGAACTATCTGGAGATTTTCCCCAAGGTCAAGCTCATTCCGGTCGACTTGACGGACCCCAGTTCCCTTGGGGAAGCTATCACCATCTCCCGTCCGCATGAGATCTATCACTTGGCCGCCCAATCCTTTGTGGAGGCCAGCTTCCAGACCCCCGTGTCCACGGCCCACATGACGGGAGTCTCCGTCGTCACTCTCCTGGAGGCGGTCCGGACGCTCTCTCCAGAGAGCAGATTCTACTTCGCGGGCACGAGCGAGCTCTACGGGGACAGCCTGGGAGGTTCCCCCGCCAAGCTTAACGAGGATTCCCCCTTCAAGCCCGTGAGCCCCTACGCGGCTGCGAAGCTCTTCGGGCTCTGGTCCACGGAGATCTACAACCGGGCCTACGACCTCTTCGCATGCACTGGAATCCTGTTCAACCACGAGTCGCCAATACGCGGGCTCGAGTTCGTCACGCGGAAGATCGCGAATGAGGTGGCGAAGATCTCGGTCGGTCTTTCCGACCAGATCCGCCTCGGTAACGTCGAGGCGAAGCGGGACTGGGGGTATGCCCCGGAGTACGTCGATGCGATGTGGAGGATGCTCCAGGCCGACACGCCGAGGATGTACGTGGTGGCGACCGGCGAGACCCACTCGGTGCGGGAATTCCTCGACGTGGCCTGTGCGGAAGCCGGCATTCGGGCGGACAAATACCTGAAGAACGACAAGTCCCTTCACCGACCCCTTGACGTGCCTGCCCTCGTGGGGGACCACTCTCGGATCACACGCGAGCTTCACTGGAAGCCGAAGACCCGGTTCGACCAACTCGTCAAGAACATGGTGCGGGAAGAACTGAGCCGATGGCAGCGGTACCTCAAGGGTGAAGTCTTCCCCTGGGATGTCCCGAGCTACCCGGACGGCCACGGGATCATCCGGAGGGTGAGGGGGAGGGCGCAATGAGCGACCCCGCAGGAATAAAGTTCCCCGTCTACCGTCCCAATCTCTCCGGCAAGGAGCTGCGGAACGTGACCGAAGCGGTCCGCAGCGGCTGGGTCAGTTCCACTGGGAAGTTCGTCCGACAATTCGAAGAGGACTTCTCCCGCTACCTCGGAGGCGGCCGGTCCGTCTGCACATCGAACGGCACCACGGCCCTCCATTTGGCCTTCAAGGCCCTTCGAATCGGCAAGGGGGACCGGGTGATCGTCCCGAACCTCACCTTCGCCAGCCCCGCAAATGCTGCGATCTACGAGGGCGCGGAACCTGTCCTCGCCGATGTGCATCCTGGGAACTGGGGGCTCGACCCGGAGCGGCTCGAGGGCCTTATCGACGAGCGCACCAAGGCCATCGTCGTGGTCCATCTCTACGGAAATCCCTGCGACCTGCGACCCATCCTTAAGGTCGCTCGCGCCCATGACCTCTACGTGATCGAGGACTGCGCGGAGGCCCTCGGGGCGGAGTATCACGGGAAGAAGGTGGGGCTGGCCGGGGATATCAGTTGCTTTTCCTTCTATGGAAACAAGATCATCACCACCGGGGAGGGGGGGATGGTCGTGACCGAGAACGAACGTTGGGAGGATCGCGTGCGGGTGCTGCGTGACCATGGAATGCGACCCAGCAAACGCTACTGGCACGACGAAGTAGGTTACAACTACCGGATGACCAACCTCCAAGCCGCCCTCGGGGTCGCCCAACTGGAGCGGGTCCAGGGCTTCGTGGAGAAGAAGAGAAGGATGGCCGCCTGGTACGCCAGGGGGCTGAGACACCCCCGGATCCTGCAGACTCACCCGGACCCGGAGTGGGGAAAGAGCGTGTTCTGGCTCTACTCGATCCAGTGTGCTTTCGAGGCTCGCGGGAAGAACCGCCGGGAAGAACTCGCCGCTGGGCTCTCTTCCCAAGGGATCGAGACCCGGCCCTTCTTCTATCCGCTCAACGAGATGCCCCCGTACGCCGCGCTCAAGGCCGACAAGGACCTCTCCGTCTCCCAACGGCTTTCCCAGGGAGGGGTGAGCCTTCCGAGTGGCGTGGACCTGACCCGGGACGATGTGCGGAAGGTCTCCGAGGCCGTGGTGGCGGGCCTCGGCGAGTAGCCGGACCTTCTACGTGGGAGCCCTGTCGTAAAGGAAGTTCTGAGGGAACCCTTCCTCGGCGATCCCTACCCGCCCCCGGTCCCGCAGGAGACGTCGGACGGATCGGAAGTGGTTTGCGGACTCCAATCGCAGGAGGAACAGGGGGTGCCGCCCGAGCATCCTCAGATAAGCCCCCAGTCCGGTCCTAGGCAACGGAGCTGTCCGGAAACTCTGGAACGTCGCCTCCACGACCCCCTTCGCGGGGAGATCGTGCACTTCGATCGCCACCGAACGCAGACTCTGCAGCGCGGGTCCCAGGTGCCCGAGGGCCACTCGTTCGGCCCCCTCGATGTCCATCTTCAGGATGTCGGAACGTACCCCTTCCTGACGCAGGAGCTCTTCGACGGTCACGGTCTTGACGGTGTACTCATCGCCAGACTTCGGGACGGACGACTCCCATCGAACGACCTTGGCGCGGACACCGACCCCGGCCATGGTGACCTCTTTGCCGCTCTGGTCCCCGATCGCCCGTTGGTAGATCCGCACGTTCGAGCACCCGTTGACCTTCACGTGGTGGGAGAGGCTCTCGAAGTTCGCCGGATTCGGCTCGACCGCAATGACAAGACCCTGGGGACCGACCTTCTCGCTGGCCAGGAGGGAGAAGAGACCGACGTTGGCCCCGGCATCGAGGACGACGTCACCCTCGTGGATGCGTTCCAGCAGTCCATCGTAGGCCCCCTCGATGAAGATCTCGTAGAAAGCTGTGAAGTCCCCTTTGCGTTCCAACCTAAGTTCCAAGGGGCGCCGGTTGCGCCGAGAGGTGGGGGGGCGGACCCGGAGACCGTCACTCATGCTCGATCACCAAGTAGTCGATGGGGTCGACCCAGCGAATCGTGCCTTCCACGGTAAGACTGAGGCGTATCGGGCCCGCAGGGAGGGAAAGGTTCAGCCACGTGCCGTAGGCCGCTCCGCTCTGGGGGAAATAAACGCTACCCTCGGGTGTTCCGTTCACACCGACCACCAGGTATTCCGAGGTCTTGAACACGATGCGGTGGACATAAAGGAGGTAGCTTCCCGACCGTGGGACATTGAGGCAGTACGTCACGTTGACCCCGTCAACTCCGTTCGGGCTCACGGAACTGATCGCGTTCGGGCTGCTGGGCATCCCGAAGGGTGAGTCGAGCGCCATCGGAGAGAAGACCTCCGTCAAGGAAGGATCGATCTGGCAGTACGAGATGGCAGGCACGAATCCCAGGGGTTCGCCGGGAGCGAATTCAAAGACATCGACCTGCGGGTTGGAATACACCAGAGGAAGGTAAGGGAGGTGAGAGAAGGCGGCAATCTCCTGGTCGCTGAACCCTTTCTGAAAGATATAGTAGTCCATGGCCATGCGCTGTGACGCCGCCGAGGCGTTGGAGTACGTCGGGCTGGTCATGACGAGATTCTCGTAGAAGTAGCTCAGGTTGGACGGAGAGGGCGTTCCATAGAGTACTACAGGGAGATCGAACCGAGGCCGGGAGACCACCACGTGGCCCGAATAATCGCGGATCACCTCCAACGCGGAATTCCCCGACATCTCGTCAGCCGCAAAAATGCTTCCCGGAACGGCATGGACCTTAAGCCACTCACTCGCAGCCCTGAGGTCCGGGGTGAACACATTCTGGGGACGAGCGGCAGACTGGGAGGTACCGGACATGGACCACGCCCCCATGGCGGTGGAGGACACCACAAGGGCCAGGAGCAACATCCCCGGAATCCGACCGAGGACACGATTGGCCGATCGCCTCCGAGCGGTGGGCAGAGAGGGAGTGGGGGCATCAGGTTCCCGGGCCGGGGAAGCACCGTCCCCGGAGGGGCTCCGGAGGGATTGGGGGTTCTGCCATCTCAGGACGAAGTCAAAGCCGATACCAAGAACGGGATAGAGCGGGATGGCCACAAATTCCAAGAATCTCGTCCAGTTGATCCCCAGGAGGGCCGACCCCACCGGGCTGGCGGAAAGGTAGACGGCCACGAGACCCAGGAGCCCCAAGAGAAAGAGACCGTGGGGAATCCCTTCCCCTGCGGCATCCTTCCCTTTCCGGAGACGGCGGAAAGTCACCGTGACGAGGGCGAACCCAACCAGCAGGACGAGCACAACCTCGAAGACAGTGTAAATGCCCAAGGGGGAACTGTCCGTGAAGAGAATGGTCCAGTCGAACTGGGTGAACATGGAGACACTGAGCTTTCCGCCCGAGATGGCGGGCGAGGCAGCGGCGGCGGCGTGGGGCTCCAAGTACGGGGGAAGGAGGATCAGAGTGGGAAGCAGAGACAAGACGTAACGGAAGGTGGTCCACTTGATCCCGCGGAACCACGACGTCTCTATCCAGAAAAGGGGAATCGCCGGCAGCAGAAAGAAGAAATCCAGCTGATTGTCGAGGGCGGTCAGAGCCATGGCCAGGCTGAGCAAGCACACTTCCATCCATTGGCTCCCCTTCCCGTTCAAGAGGTCCACGAGCAAGATGAGCGTGGCAATGTACGCCGGGATTCCGAAGAGGCTGTCAGGGAAGATCCCGTAGAACGCGGCGGGGAAGAGGCTGTTGAAGTACAAGGGCTGGTCCATCCAGGGACTCAGCATCCAGACGATCGGAAGGCCGTAGACCGCAATGGACCTCCGGGCAAAGCGACGGATCAGTACGTACATCCCCAAGGGAGACAGGATCACCGGTATGATCGCCAGAGGCCCCGCCAGCGTGATCGGCACGACATTCGTGGCTGAGGCCAGCACCGCGTACAATACCGGCATCCCAGGTGCTGCCCCCCCCGCTGGTGCATAGGGGTACCACACTGCGGACAGGTCGGGCCATCCCCCCTGCGTGGCGATCCGGTACCCGAGCTCGGTGAATACTGCCGTATCGCCTCCGATCAGAAACCCATGGGCATAGATCAGAAGGACCGGGGTCATCACGAGAAGAACCACTCCGGCGATGATGAGGAAGTAGAGTCCTTCCTCACCGGACACCGAGAGGAGGCTCCCGATCCCGGCACGGCATGATCCCAGGAGTTCCTTACGCGCGAGTAGGACCGCACAGGCAACAATGGCCACCTCTACCAAGAGGGTGGCTGGGAGGGAGTAGAGTGAGGAACGGGTGAGGAGCCAGCCGGAGCCTTGCAACAGTGCGAAACCGGCGACATTGGAAAGGAAGAGTGTCTCGATAAAGCCCTTCGGTCCGCGATTGAAACGGGCGTTCAGGCACAGGTAGAGGATTCCGCCGGGCACGACGATGGCGAAGAGATAGACGGCCGCCACCACCAACCCGACAAGGCCGGCTAGAATCGAGGAGCAAACGAGGATGAGAGCGAACGACAGCGCGAGCACTCCCAGCGGTTTCTTGGATTTGGACAGCAGGAACATTCAGGACTCCCAGGGGATCTCGAACGAGAGGGACTCCCCGATCCCAAGGGTGATGGGCGAGACATTCGAGAGGGTCAATAAAGTCGTCGGCTGCACGCCCGGAGTCGCTCGTTCCAACAGGAAGAGGGATCCGCTGCTGGCCCCAGAGCTGTTGACCGGAACGACGAGCCGATACCCGGTCGGGACGGAGGGAAGGGAGGACCCAGGCAGGTCGTTCACAAAGGGAACCAGGGTCGCCGTTTCGCAAGAACTCGGAGCGGCGAGGAAGGCGAAGGATCCGGTAGAGGTGGCGAAGATTCCCAGGATGTTCGAGAGCGTGGGTACGACTACCGCAAAGGGCCCCCCGGACGCGTTCAACATGGGCAACTGGTAAGATAGCCGAAGCCCCCCGTTCACCGAGGCCGACAGCGCACCGTCCGACGCAAGGTTGACCGTGAGAAGAGAAGGTACGGCTGGGTTGAAGGGAAACGGAGCCGACCGGGCTGCGAGGGTAAAGTTGGCGTAGGTCACATAGTGGTAGTAGCTCACCCAGGCGGACGGAGGCCCTCCACTCCCGATCTGAATCACCACGAGAGTCGACAGAGTGTTCGGCAGGAGCAAACCCATTCCCATCGAGGGCCACTTCGTGTTTCCCGCCAAGACCAACGAGATGGAGGTCGGTCCAAAGACCTGCAACCCCGCGGCCTGGTAAAATGTGTCGTTGGTCGCCGAAGTCCCCGGGTAGGGAGTTTGGACCAACGACAGGTTGGACTGGCAAGGCATGGCGGGACCGCTTCCCGGGAGTGAGAACGCCGTATTCTCCCCCTGCGTAGTCGCCGTACCCAGCCGAGCAGGGACCCCGATTGGAAAGAATACCCCGGAGACGTTGATCACGGGAAGGCTCTCGGGGGGAACCTGTCCAAGGACGTTTCCGGTGTTGGTGTAGGAAAGGTTCCACGTCTCCTGAAAAGAGGGCGAGGCAACATCATAACTCGAGGAGACCGAGGAGCGAAAGATGCCGGAGGAACTGCTGGGGATGAACTCGAATTCCACGAGCGCCAAGGCACTGAGCAGGGTCACGCCAATCACCAGCAGGATGTAGATCCTCCCGCGCTCTCTCGTCAAGATGATCTCTGGCGGAATCGAAATGCACTTCCGCTCATATATATTCCTTTTTCCGGGGACGAGCGCTGCCGCGGCCCCGTGGGCAGGGAACGGCGTTCACCTGCGTGGTTCCGCGCCGGTGGGTCGGGGGGGGAGTAGAGGAATCAAGGCGCCCCAGTCGGTCCGTGCGACACGGATGCCGATTCTGCAAATTCTTTCCACGCCCTGCGGAGAGTGGGGAGAACCTGTCGTGGCTCCACATCCCTCTTCAGTTCCCGAGACATCGACGTCATGATCTTCCCCTCGAACCCGCACGGGTGGATCTTCTCGAAGTAGGAGAGGTCGGTGGCCACGTTCAGGGCGAAGCCGTGGTAGGTCACCCAGTCCCGTACCGCGATGCCCACCGAGGCGATCTTCTTGTCCCCGACCCAGACCCCCCGCTTCCCCTCCACCCTGCGTCCCTGGATGCCGAAGGGTTCCAGCGTGCGGGCGACCATCTCCTCCAGGGCATGGACGAAGGCGCGCACGTCCCTTCCCCTCGGGGTCAGGTCCACGATGGGATATCCCACGATCTGGCCGGGCCCGTGGTAGGTGGCGAGCCCCCCGCGCTCGATGTGGAAGACCGGGACCCCGTCCACCTCC
>JAKBKR010000050.1 GCA_021832495.1 bacterium
CGTGACGCTGAAGGACCCGGTCACTGTGGGCGCGCAGGAGATCGCAAGCGAGCTCGTGCCGACGCATCCCGTGGGGAGGCCCGTCCAGGCATAGGTGGAGGGAAGCCCCGTGCCGTTGGTCGCGGTAGCGGACAGGTTCGTGGATTGCCCCACGTCCAGGTTCAACCGGGTAGCGGTGGGGGTCGAGAGGGTCGGGGCTGCCGAGACCATGAGCGTCACGGTGGCGCTGGCGAGGCTCACCCCGTTCCCGTCCGTCACGCTGACCGTCGTGGTGAAAGCTCCGCTCCCGACCGAGGTGGGTGAGCAGGTCAGCGCGGCGGTGTTGGAGGTGGCGCATCCCGTGGGGAGTGCGCCCCAGGTGTACGTGTAGCTCCCTGTGCCGCCCGACACGGTCGCTGAGAGGAGAACGGATTGCCCCACATCGAGCGCGGTCCGGGAAGCCGTGAAAGTGGGAGTCGCCAGGGCGGGCGAAACCGTCACGGTGACGGTTCCCGAGCCGACGGTCATCCCGTTGGAGTCCGTGATCGAAGCAGCCACCGAGTAGGTCCCGGACGCGCTGGGACTGCAGGTCAGGGACGAGGCGTTGACGCCCGCGCACCCTGGGGGAAGGCCCGACCAAGCCAGGATGGACCACAGGCCCGTCCCGTTGGTGGCCGTGAAGGAGAGGCCCGTGCTCTGTCCCACGTCCAAGTTCGTTCGCGTGGCTACCGGTGTTGTCAGGGTCGGATCTGCGGACACGATGTACGAGACCGTCGCCGTGCTCGAGGTGGCGTTGTTCGCGTCCGTCGCGTTCACGCTCACGGTGCCCGCCCCGGCACCGGTTGGGAGGCAGACGATCGTGTTGGAAGTGGTTGCGGTGCATCCCAGGGCAGTCGGTGCGCTCCACGAATAGTAACGGTACGTCCCCGGGCCTCCCGCAGCCGTGGTGGAGAAGGTCACCTGTTGTCCTACGTCGGCCGAACCCCGGGTCGGGGTGGGGGAGGTCACGGAAGGAGCGGAGAAGACGGTGACCGTGTTCCGGGACCAGACGCTGTTGCCCGAGGTGCCGACCGCGGTCAGCGTGACCGAGTAGGTGCCGGGCACCGTAGCGGTGCAGGTCATGCTGACGTAGGTCAACGACGCGGGAAGTGCGGTGCACGACAGACCGGACGGAAGCAGGGGGGAGGACAAGGTTGTGGAGATCCCGGGGTTCGGGGAGAACAGGGGGGCCTCGAGAAGGAGGGTCTGGCCCGCATCCGATTGAAGCGAGGGGGGAGCGATGGGTTCCCAGAGGGTCTGAAGAACGCGCACGCTGTTCGAGATCCCGTTCGCGACGTAGACGTGCCCGTTCCCTCCGTCATACCCGACAGCTAGCGGGAGGGAGCCGACGCCGACGGTGGCCACCACGGAGGTCCCGGAGAGGACGCTGAGGTTGTTCGAACCGGAGTTGGCCACATAGACCAGCCCGTTTCCGATGTCGTATCCGATCCCGTCCGGAGAGAGGCCCACCCGTACCGTGCCCACCGTGGACGTTCCGGAGAGGACGCTCACGCTGTCCGAACCCGAGTCCACCACGTAGATGTCGGCGTTCCCGCTGTCATATCCCACGCCTATCGGACCGGAGCCGACCGAGACCGTCGCTACCAGGACCGTCCCGGAGAGGACGCTCACGTTCCCCGTACCATAGTTCGCCACGTAGACATACCCGTTCTGGCTGTCGTACCCTACACCGATCGGAGAGGTACCGACCATGACCGTGGCCACTACGGACGTGCCGGAGATCACGCTCACGCTGTCCGATCCGGTGTTCGCCACGTAGACGTACCCGTTCTGGCTGTCGTACGCGGCACCGATGGGAGACGTGCCGACCGTGACCGTCGCCGCTACGGATGTCCCGGAGATCACGCTCACGTTGTTCGACCCGCTGTTCGCCACATAGACCTCCCCGTTCCCGGCGTCATAGGCCACGCCGGAGGGACTAGAGCCGACCGGGACCGTAGCCACCACGGCTGTCCCGGAGAGGACGCTCACATTCCCCGTATTCTGGTTCGCGACGTAGACGTCCCCGGTCGCGTTGTCATACCCCAGGGCATAGGGACGGCTCCCGACCCCGACGGTCGCCAAGGAGGTTGGGACGGGACGCACGAGTTGTCCCCCGAGCGTGCCCAATTGGAGGAGGGTCGAGAAGATGCTCACGTTGTTGGAGACCATGTTGGTGATGTAGACATGCCCGTTCGCGGCGTCATACGCCACCTCTCTCGGGAAGGAGCCGACCGGGAACGTCGTCACCACCGACGTCCCGGAGATCACGCTCACGTTGTTCGCAGACACGTCTGCGACGTAGATGTCTCCGTTCCCGCTGTCATACCCCACTCCATCCGGTTGGGTGGTGAGCGGGACGGTGGCCACGACGGACGTCCCAAAGATCACGCTCACCGATTGTGTCATGACGCTGGTGACGTAGATGTCCCCGGTCGCGCTGTCGTACGTCACACCGGTCGGTTGGGTGCCGACCGGGACCGTTGTCACGATGGACGTTCCGGAGATCACGCTCACGCCGCTCCAGGAGGAGTTCGCCGCGTAGATGTACCCGTCCTGGCTGTCATATGCCAGATCATACGCCCCGCCGACGTTCCCGATCGTTGCGATCACGGACGTCCCGGAGATCACGCTCACGGTGTACGAACCCCGGTTGGTGACGTAGACGTACCCGTCCGCGCCGTCATACGCCGCGCTCTTCGGGGAGGTGCCGACCGGGACCGTGGCCACCACGGTCGTGCCAGAGATCACGCTCACGTCGCTCGAGCCGGCGTTCGTGACGTAGACGTACCCGTTCGCACTGTCATATCCCACGCCGCTCGGACTGGTGCCGACCGGGATCGACGCCACCACCTTGGCTCCGGAGAGCACGCTCACGTTGTTCGAACCATAGTTCGCCACGTAGACGTACCCGTTCCCGCTGTCATACGCGACGCCCCATGGCGCGGAGCCCGTCGCGGTCGTCGCCGTCCGGGTCCCTATCTCGTACACGGGCGGACTGGTGCTGCTGCCCGTCAGGGGGGACCCGACAGGAGATCCGGTCAGGCCCTGACGTGGAGTGGCGGCCGGTCCCTTGGAACCTGAGGAGAGGGTGGGAGGAGTGCCACGGCCAGAAAAAGCATGACTCGACGGGGAGGAGGGGGTTGGGCGGCTTAGCGCATTCGGAACGGGAGGGAGGGGAAGGGCAGGAGATCCCTGTCCAAGGGGGCCCGAGGTCCGGGTCCCTGGCGAGGCAGGGTGTTCTGAGGAAGTGGCGGCCCCCACAGGAGCAATAGGGGAGGACAAGCCCGTTGTCACCGAACTTGCGGCAAGGGAAACTGGGCCAGTGGAAGACGGTATTCCCGAGCGAATCACGGGAGAAGGCCCCCCTGTGGGGAGCGTCCCGAGAGACAAGGATACCAAGATTACCACGATCACCAGAAATTCGACCCGTCCCACACTCGCAATCCTTCGTTGCACCGGAGGCATGACACTGGTTAAGACACAAAGGCTATAAGATTGTGGTTAGAAGATGCCCCTTGGGGGCACGGAGGCGGGGAACCCGATCTGGAAGTGCCCGAACGGGGCGGGAAAGGGGTGAGTTGCCACGAGGTCCCTAAAGAGCGGCCGGGGAGGGCCCCGGAATGGCCCGGCCCTACCGAGTGAGCGTAGTCTCGCCGGATTTCAGCTTTCCGGGCAATTTCTTACGCAGGAAGACCATCGCGAGGGTGACAACCACTATGATGGCTATCATGCCGATGATCAGGTATCCATCGTAACCTGGCAGACCGAGGAGCCCCGTAGTCTGATTGGTCTTCCCACCCGTCGAAGAGCCGGTGAAGGTGATGGTCCGGAAGACCGACTGGCCGTTCACCAAGATGTTCCCGGAGGAAGGACTCGCAGTGTATCCGTTGACCGCCCCTACCGAGAAGGTGTAGCTCCCGTTGACCTCTGGGAAGGTGATCGTGGACGTGGTGGAGCTCTTCACGCTACCATTCAACGTCAGGGACCAGTTCGTCCCGGAAGGCAATCCGGTCTCCGTGTAGGTCACGGAATAGTTGGTGTAGGTGGGGGTGGACCTGGAGAAGGTCAGGTTCTGGTGGATCGCGGACCCGGAGACCGTCAGGGTACCGGAAGCCGGGGACACCTTGAACCCGGCTGGTGCAGTCACCGAGTAGGGGTAGGTCCCGTTCTTCTCGTTGAAGATGAGGGTGGTGGTGACCGAACTGTTCGCCGTTCCCGAAAGGTTCACCGACCAATGGCTGCCCGTCGGTAGCCCCGTCTGAGCGAAGGTGATCGGGTACGTGGACACGACCTGGGTGAAGGTCAGATTCACCGTCTGCACCGACCCCGCTACCGTGATCAGACCCGAGGCGGGGGCGACCTGATAGCCCGTCGGAGGGGTGACCGAGTACTGCCAAGTGCCGTTCGTCTCATCGAAGGTGATCAAGCCACTCACTGTGCTCTGGGATAGCCCGTTCAGGAGCACCGACCAATTCGCCCCGAGGGTCAGCCCGTGCGCTTCGAAGGTCACCGCGTAGACGGTGTTTCCGGGGTTGATGGCGGCGAAGGTGATCCCGACGGTCTGTTGCGCCCCGTGGACGGTGACGTTCCCCGTGGATGGGATCGCCGTGTATCCTGTGGGGGAACCTATCGCAAAGGGATAGGTCCCGTTGAACATCGCGAAGGAGTCCTGAGTGGTCTTGGTGCTCTGGTTGAGGGCTCCGAGCGTCACGTTCCACGGGGTCCCGGTGGGCAACCCGGACTCCGTAAAGTTGACGGGATACTTGGGGGAGGAGGCCGACGTGAAGTTGATGGCCTGGGTCACGTTCGCTCCCCGGACGGGGATGATGCCGGAGGTCGGACTGGCGATGTACCCTGTCACGTTCCCCACCGTGAACACGTAGCCGTTGGTGGAGTTGAGCAGGTTGGGGAAGGTGAGGTTGGAGGAGATCGTGGAGTTCGAAGTTCCGTTGAACTTCACGGACCAGGTGGTTCCGGAGAGGAGCCCGGACTCATGGAACGTCACCGCGTATCTGCCCGGGAGGGACTTCGTGAAAGCGATGGACATGGTGACGTTGTTACCGTTGACCACCACGATTCCCGACGCGGGGACAGACGTGTAGCCCGTGACGGTGGCTACGGAGAAGACGTATCCTGAGCTGTTGTTGAGCATCCCTGGGAAGGTCAGGATGGAGGAAGTGGAATTGCCCTGGGTCCCGTTGAAGGTCACGGACCAGCTGGTTCCGGGGGGAAGCCCCGTCTCAGCGAAGGTGACGTTGTATCGAGCGGGCGGCGGTGGGGATGGCGGAGTGTCACCGATGACCGTCACGGTGTTGGACCCCCCGTTCATCGAGAAGACGTCCCCGTGGACACCGGCCGTTCCCATGCTGGCGGGGTAGTGCCCCACCGTGAAGTTCCTCACCCAGAGGTTGGTCGCCGGGTCGAACTCGGTCACGCTGCCCAGCGTGCCGCACCCGGTGCAGCCGTTCTCGTCGGCCACGTAGAGGTCCCCATTCGAGGGCCGGTAGGTGATGCCGAAGGGATTCACCCCTATCGGAGAGATGACCCCGACGACGGTGTAGTTCTTCGCGTCGAGGACGGTCATGTTGGCGTTCGCCGAATTGGTCACGTAGATCTTCGAGTTCGCGGCGTCGCCCGAGATCCCCCAGGGTTGATATCCCACGGTCAGGGTCGCCCGCACGGTTTGGGTGGTGGTATTGATCACGCTGACCGTCCCAGGGGACAGGGATGCGGAGTTGGCGTTCGAGACATAGACGTCCGTGGTCCACGGGTCGTAGTACGTCATCATGGGCTGGGGACCGACGGTGATGTTCTTCACCAGCTTGTTGGTCGCGGCATCGATCACCGCGACCTGGTCGTTCGCGTTCTCTGCCACGTAGAGCTCGTTCGTCTTGGTATCCCGGGTGATCCCGAAGGGCGTACCTGGTAGGGGGAAGCCTCCCACGACCACGTGACGGGTGGCGTTGATCTCGGTGATGTTGTTGGAAGCCACGTTCACGAGATAGACGATGCCGTTCACCGGGTCATACACCATGTTCCCGGGGCCATCCCCCACGGGGATGGTAGCGATCACCTTGTAGCTCGAGCCGTCGAGCACGCTCACATTCCCGGGGGTGGCGCCGTTCGAGTTGGAGACAAAGATGAGATTGTCGTGGCTGTCGTTCGCCACTCCCGAGGGTCCCGTGAGATTAATGGTGGCCAGAATGCAATCCACGCACGAGGTCACCTGGGGTGCGATCGAGGCCCCCCGGTGGGGAGAGACCAATCCGGTCGCGTGGAGACTGGGGGTTGCTTGGGCAAGACCGCCTCCGGGAAGGGAGGAAAGGACCAGGACCGCGATTAGCAGAGAGGGAAGCCACAGGCGCCGAACAACCACATTTGACATCACCGGCGAAGGATGGGGTCCCTCTAATTGAAGCTTCCGGTTAAAACTCGATAAACGTGGCGAAAAGCGAAACGACCTTTTCGTCTTTTTCCTAGGTAGTCGGGCACCGGGGATGGAAACTTGCCCGTGCTGAGCTTTCCCCAGGGATCGCTTTGGCCCTTCTAGGGCGAGGTCCTTCTTCGCCGCATTCGTTGAGCAGGGGAGTTCCAGACGTTGGGCACGACATCCTCCCCCCACATCAGCATCTCAGAAGGGACCAACGTCTGCCTCGAGGCGGTTCCGGATGGGGGGGGTTACCGTGACCCCTTCGGGGGGAACGGCAAACGTCACGGGCGTCTTCCTGTTAGCGAACGTCACTTTCCAACCTGCATCGAACTCCGGCGCCAACTCCAACGGGGGATCACTTTGTTCGGGGTGCAGTTGATCTTCGTTGTCGACGTAGTCGAACTCGTGGCTCTGGTCATAGTGTTCTGGTGGGCCCGTGTCCGATCCATGGTTGGGGACGGACCGACACCGCCAGACAGTACATCAAAGTAATATGCATGTGATGTATTATAATACATCAGATGCAACCTAGTCACGAAGGGGTCTATGCCCTCATGACCGAGAGTAATCCTTGGTGGGATTCCGGGGACATCCCTTCCCGCCTGGTGATGCCTTACCATCGGCGCGACTTCTATGTCCTAAGGAAGGAGCATAGGACGCGGCCAATCACTGCCTTGGGGGGACCTAGGCAGGTGGGGAAGACCACCCTGATGTATCAACTCATCGGGCAACTGTTGGCCGATAAGGTTCCACCGATGCGCATCTTGTACGTGAGCTTAGACATGCCCGGGCTGGTAGGCTTGACGGAGAATCCCTTGAATGATGTGTTGAGAACTTACTCGGAAGAGATTCTCGGCGAGCCCTGGAGTGAGATGCGCGAGCCAGTTCACGTCTTCATCGACGAGATCACTCGACAAGTGGGATGGCACAAGGATCTCAAGGGCTGGTTTGACCTTCGCTACCCCGTCAAGTACTTTGTTGCCTCCAGTTCGCTTTCATCGCTGAAGACCGGGGCAGCAGAGAGTCTGGTAGGACGTATCGATATCCACTTGCTCTTGACGTGGAAGTTCGTAGACGTGCTGACCTACGCCACGAAGGAAGAGAGGTGGAACGATATCGGCCTGCGCCTGAGAGAGGCATTCAGCGCCGCCCTAAAGGCCCGAAACCCGAACTTGTTCCTGGAAGGGGTGGCAGGGCAGCGGACCCATCTAACTCAGAAGAAGGCCGTCCTTCAATCGAGCCTGAACCGTTACTTGCTCGTGGATGGGTTCCCAGAACTGCTGGACGTAAAGGACGTGGGGCATTGCGCCCGGCGTCTGAAAGAGTATCTGGATCTTACTATCGTCAACGACCTCTACCGGGTCTACCAAGTCCGCGCCACGGGGGCCTTCGAGAGCCTGCTCTCCATCCTAGCCGGTGAGAGTGGACAGCTGGTGAGCTATCGGGGGCTTGCGGAGAACTTGGGTACTCAAGAACGCACCGTGATCGACCATGTGGATCTCCTTGCCCATATGCTCCTCGTGTCGCAAGCTTTCTTTTTCTCGGAGAGCCGGGCGAAGCGAACGCGTCGACAGAGAAAAGTCTATGTTCCGAATCCCTCGGTGCGCGGTTCCCTGCTCGGCAAGGTCTCCCAGTCTTCTCTGATGGACCCCTCCTTTCTGGGCCCTTCCGTCGAGGGGATGGTTCACGACCATGCAAAGCGTCTTGTCTACTGTCTGAACCCCGGTCAAGATCCGGAGGCATTCTACTGGAGAGACAGGAGGGAACACGAGGTGGATATCGTGGTGAAAGTTGATGGGAAACCCCTTCCTATTGAGGTGAAGTATCGGGTGGAACCCCATCGTGACCTGGGCGGGTTGAAGGCATTCCTGGCAGAGCACCCAGAGGCTCCCTTCGGCCTCGTGGTCACGCGAGATGTGTTCGACTACAGGGATCGAGTTGTCTACCTGCCCCTCACATGGTTCCTACTGATGGTCTGACTCGCCAGTCTTGGAGAGGCTCGAAAACCGGGCCCTCCGCTGGGTGGGGGCTCGGGTAGACCACGACACCCAAGTATGGTTACTGCCTTTGAGAGAGCGGTGGTTGTTGAGCACACTCAGGATGCCGCGGGTATTCCTGGGGCCCGGAATACCCCTGATACCCGGGGGTGTACCACTGGGGGTCATGCATCGATGCGGCGCCGGGATTTTAGCTAAAGACGCTGCCGAAACCCCGATGTGCGGTCGCCACGACCCATAGTGCCATCGCAAGACCCAAACCAATGCCCACACCCTTCTTTCCCGCCCCCAAGCGGGTGGATCTCCGTTACAGATCCTCCTTATCTCAAGGTAACCAGCAAGAGTTCGAGATTCCCCTCGCCATGGCACATCTCTCTCACACCCAAGGACTCTAATCTTTGTAGCCACGCGTTAGGAAGAGGGAATAAATACTGGCGATGCCCTATATTATTACACACCAGGGCCAAGATGACCGAGAATGATCCAGATCACCACCTAGTTTGCCGCATGTCCCTTCCTCTCCCCGAAGGGTACTGTTGCTACCGGGAAGTGTCTGTCCGGCATCCTGACCTCGACTTCGAGGTCTTGGGGTGCATGCCCGTTGGCCCGGATCAAATGGTGGAGGATGTACGGGTCAAGGGAACTAATGTGGACGGAGCTCTACTCGATGAACTCCGGAAGAGCTGGGACGTGAAGTCGGTGGAGGTGGTGCAATCCTCGGGGAACTCAACGGTTCATCGCCTGACGCTCGCCACGTGCCCGATCATCGCCATCCATCAGGACCTCCACCTGCTCCCCACCTTCCCCTTCGGGGTGAAGGACGGCACCGTCACCATGCTGGTCACGGGAACTGTGGAACAGGTCCGTAGCCTGTTCGCCCGGCTCAAGGAGCATGTCCCTAGTGTCACCCTCGCCGCCATCCACCGTTCCTGCGTGGACGGACGGGAGAGCCTGCTGACCCCTCGTCAGGTGGAGGTCTTCCAGACGGCCATGTCCGCTGGCTACTGGGACGTGCCTCGGCGGACCAACCTAACCCTGCTCGCAGAAGTCTTCAACGTGTCGAAGTCCACGCTCTCCGAGACCTTGGCGAATATCGAGAGCCGGCTCCTCCACGAGGTCCGGGACGAGCACCTGAGTTCCCTGACACCCTGATTCACCCCGCAGACCCCTGGGAAGGGGGGTGCGGGAAAACCTTGCAGGGACGAATATTCACCTTGAAGGTCCCAGGTGAAGACGTTTCCTCGACGAGAAATGGAAGGATGATAAACCCGCAGGGCGACTCTCCCTAATGACCGGCTTCGAGTTCCCGGAACTCGGTCCATCGACCGACAGAGAGATTGACCTCGTCCTGAAGGAACGGGAACCGGCCAACCTTGAGATGGGCCACGTCCTTTCGTACCACTTCTGGATCGTACTTCCCGGCTCCACCGGCCGAGTGGGTGCCCTCCGGTTTCGAGTGGGGACGGTCGAACAACTGTTCTTCCCGGGTCACATCGGGTACGAGGTGGACCCGCCTTTCCGCGGAAACCACTT
>JAKBKR010000051.1 GCA_021832495.1 bacterium
ATCTCGACTCCGGCGACCGTAAGGCAGACCATCACCAGTGTGAAATTCCTCCTGGCAACGAGCCAGTCCCCGCGGACACTACGATACCATGTCTGATGCATATGAACACTTTCTGGAACGGCATCTCGCGGTCCTCGTCGAGACCGCAACCGGTGAGTGGATGCCGACACGGTTCTTCGAGAGCTACCTTCCATCACTTCCTCCGGAAGGTCGCCCATGATCGACCCGGAATGGGCGGAACATCGACCGAATCTGTTAACCGGCTGCCGAACCTTTCGAACTCGAGCAGTCATCACGATATCTCCAGACGCGCGATCAATTCTAACGAAATGCCCACTCACTTGTACACATAGGTCGTAGAGTAGTACCCTGCCGAGTTAGACCCTCCCAGAACTATGACATACTGGTCATTCGTTCCCGGATCGTAAACCATCGAGGGCGCGAATCGACTTACACTTGAGCCGGGATTGGCCACCGCCGCCCAGTCCCCCGCGCCCGCCGACGCCGCGACCCACTTGAATGCCCCATACACATATCCATGCGCGTCGGAATCGTAGGTCGAGACCCAACCATTGAATCCACCAAAATCGAAGACGTAGTTCTGGAAGTTGTCGTAGGCCATGGCTGTCGCGTAGGTCCCAGGCATGTAACACGCGCCAACCGTGTTCCCCTTCCAGTCGACCTTGCCTTGGCACTGCTGGGTCCAAGTTCCCCCAGTCAGTGACCAAGCATCGTCACAGTAGTTGCTCATCGCTGTGTCCTTGACGCACGATCCCCCGAGGTAGGTGCAGGTGCCGGCACTGCACGAGGACGTTTCTCCGCCATACAGGAGGAGGTAGCCGTCGGTGTAGTCGTAGGTCATCCCTCCGAAGTCTCGCGCTGGGGGACCGGTGAGAGTCGTGGTGTGCCATGCGTTCGAGAAGAACTCGTAGAGCGTGCCGCTGTCCGAGTCGACCTCAGTCGCAGTATTGCAGCTCGAGGCGCACCGAAGGCCACCGAACAGGAACACACACCCTGTTGACGGAGCCCCCGTCACGCCCCCTTGATTGCAGTCCCCCTGGACCGGGTCGTAGGCCATCATCGGGGCATTCATCGGCGGCGGGGTGGTCCCGCACGTGCTGCCACCTGTGCCCGCGCCGTCCCCGTTGTTGCAGATGGCGTGCCAAGTCCCGCCAGAGAACCCCCAGGTGTCCCCGCACATGTAGAAGTAGTAGCTGTTGGACGCCAGGCACTGGTTCGCCCCCCCTCCCCCGTTGTCCGCGCCTCCGAACAGCAGGACCTGGCTGTCCGTACCGTCCCAGGCCATAGCGAACTCTGACCTGCCGTCGGGGGATGGGGAGAGCGTGCCGAGGCTCTTCCAGCAACCTCCGGAGTACTCCCAGGTCGTGGAGACGTACGAACTTCCAGTGTAGCCCCCGAAGTAGACCACGTAGCCATCGAGGAAGTCATAGGCCATGCCTCCCGCCGCCTCACCTTGCGAAGGTCCCGCGACGGGGAACTGGGACCAGCCGGTCGCAATAGGACAGCTCGCCCCTCCGGTGCCGCCGCTGAGCCCCACGTAGGACGTGTTGGAAAGCAGCTGGCCCGTCCCTGGGTAGAAGGACGTCCCCAACGCCACCCCGGCGACGATGGAGACCGTGCAAAGGACCAAGTAGGATGTTCGTGCCCTTCGAGCCGAACTCAGCCATCGATACCGCCTAGCTGCATTTTCAATGGGGTTGGAGTGCAGTACATCAGTGAGCTGCCTCACGGTTCCCCCTCTCTCGCGGTTGTCAGGGTTCCGTCCCCCTCTCCCTCCTCCGTTCGCGTCTGGGCCGTCGAAGGGGAGCTTGGCCTATCCGAGGTTGGGGGAGTCGACCTCCGCAGAACCACGAGATCCCACAAGGCGAACTCCAGCAGAAGGATTGCAGAGAGCCCGCCCACCACCCAGGTCCACACTCCGTCACTCGTCTGGATGAACGAGAGGTGCGGCGGGGTGGGGCCCGCGATTGACTGGATCGCGAGCGAGCTGCTCATGACCCTGGCGCCGGAGCCGTCGGTAATCACGACGTAGAAGTCAAACGTCCCCGTAGAGGTGGGTACGAAGGAGTAGATCCCACCGGCGGCTCCTGGAACAACGCCACCGTTGAGGAACCATTGCACCGAGTATGGGGTGATCCCGCCAGAAATCGAGACCGTCAGGAGGACCGTCTCAGAGACCGGCACCGTCGACCTGGACGCGCTCAGGCCAACAGTTGGAAGCGCAGGGTTCGAAGCGACACTGAAGACGGTCGACGTTCTCGAGTGTGATGCATGGCCAAGACTGTCCACCACATAGACCGTGACCGTGAAGGCTCCAGCAATCAACGGTACGCAGCTGATGGTCGAGGCGAAACTCAACGCGCACCCGAAGCCCGACACTGATTCCGACCAGGAGTAGGAGGAATAGGTACCGGACCCTCCCGAGGCATTGGTGCTGAAGGACACGGACATACCCACCTCTCCCGACACCGAATTGGCCACCGGGACGCCAACCGATGGACCCGGTGTTGTCGGGGCCACAATGTATGTCACGGATGCGTTGAACGGGCCGAATGCATCGGAGTCTCGGGCCGAGACCGCTACGGTGTAGACCCCACCCGCGGAAGCGAGACAACTATCAACCGCGGACCCTGAGCTAGAGCAGCCGGGCGGAAGGGAGGACCAGGTCCACCCGACGTAGCTTCCCGAGCCCCCGTTGGCCGAGGCCTCGAAGTTGAGCATCTCACCGGGTCCCGCGCTCCCGGACGCGGGAGATGCTGAGATCGAGACCGTCGGGTCGGGCTCCAGTGTAAGAGTGAAGGTCAGTGGCGCGCTCCCCGAGCAGGCATCGGGGAAGCTGCAACCGGAAAGGTCCGTGACAATGACCGAGACCTCCCAGATCTGCGGAACAGACACCGCGCCAACCGTGCACGTGTAGATGGACACCGGTGCACCCGTGCCCCGGCCGGAGCATACCGTCGATCCGCGGGTTACCGCCCATGTGAAAGAATACGCTCCGCTGCCACCGGAGGCGATGGTCTCGATCGCAAGAGTCTGTCCCTGGTCGGCGGAGCAGTTGATGGCACAAACTACCGGGGAGTTTTGGACGGGAGAGGTCAAGGAGGGGGCAGGGTAGAGCGTGACCGAGAAGGTGAGCGATGATCCACCCCCGCACGGGGAGGGATATGCGCATCCAAGACTATCGGTCACACTGACCGTGATCGTCCAAACCTGGGAGTGCGAGAGAGATCCCACCGTGCAGCTATAGATGGAGACCGAGGAACCGGTAGCAGATCCAGCGCAGGCGCTCCCACCCGAAGTAATCTGCCAACTGAAGACGTACCCTCCATTACCGAGACTCGCGGTGGTCGAGACAGAGAGAATTTGCGAAGCGTCTACGATGCAGCCGGACGCGCAACGGGTGGGACCGACCTGGGTGACCACCGATAGCACCGGATCAGGGTAGATGGTCACCGCCGCGGTCGAGGAGAACACCGCCACTGGCGCGACGTCGCTGCTGTCTGCGACCACGTAACAGAAGAAGTGGGTCCCCGTTGAGAGTGAGGGAGTGGTTG
The DNA here is from genome assembly GCA_021832495.1 of bacterium. Classification (GTDB taxonomy): domain Archaea; phylum Thermoplasmatota; class Thermoplasmata; order Lutacidiplasmatales; family UBA184; genus JAJYEA01. The sequence continues at coordinate 3,576 of JAKBKR010000051.1, forward strand.
TGAGCGAGCTTGACGTGGCCCCGGAGATAACGGAATCGGTCCCGGTGCAGGTTCCCCGGGTAGGGGACGTATACCACTGGTAGAAGTAACCGGGAGTCCCACCTGAGGCCGAGGCTGACAGGCTCAGGGAAAGACCAAGGTCGGTCGAAACCGTGGCAGGCGAGGGCGCGCCTGCAACCAGGGTGGGATTCACTGCTACCGGCACGGCTGTCGAATAGACAGCCGCGGCAGGGGCTCCCATGCTGGAGTCGCCGTACTCCACGCAGTAGTAGGTGCTCGCCGACGGTAAGACCGTTAGAGAAACCTGGATCTGACCCAGGATAGGCGAGTCACTCGAACAGCTCGATGAGGGGCCAGAATACCACTGGTAGGTGTATCCAGGTGAACCTCCTGAGGGGCTGCTGGTGGTCAGAGTGAGCGTCTGGCCGACGTCAAGTGTCACACTCGAGGGAGAGGAGGAGCCTGCGACAAGGGGTGGGCTGACCGCGACAAGCACCCAGCCGGACAAGGAGTCCGCGGCAGGTGTCCCCTGGCTGCCGTCGGTAAGCTCGTAGCAGTAGTAGCCGCTCGCGGACGGGGAGATGAGAACAGATGGTGAGGCAGCAACCCAAACTCCCGCCGTGCAGGAACCTGTGCCCGTGGAGGAGCTGAACCACGTCACCGCGTAGGGAGTAGTGCCGCCCCCAGGGTTCGAATCCAGGGTCGCGGATTGCCCCTGATCAAGGATAACCGGCTGCGGTGTTATCGGGCCCGCAACGAGCACGGGATCCACCGCTACGAGATCCCAAGCGGAGGCCGCAGCTGCGGTGGGGCTTCCACCGCTGCTGTCCGTCGCGACGTAGCAGTAGTAGGAGCTAGCGCTCGAGGAGAGGACCAGCGAGGATGATGTGCTGAGAACCGTTCCTGAGTCGCACGGTCCCGTGCCCGAAGCCGAAGAGTACCAGGCGATGGCGTACGGGCTCGTGCCGCCGCTCGCGGCACTGCTCAGAACGAGCGACTGTCCCAAATCGATCGCAGGGGATGCGGGAGTCGCACTCCCGGCGACCAACAGGGGGTTGACGGCGATCAGCACGACATTCGAGTAGACGACCGGAGGGGGCGTCCCAGAACTGTTGTCCCCGTAGGAGACACAGTAGAACGACACGGTGACGGGGGACGCCGTGTAGAGCGGGAAGTACGCGCCCGGGACCAGTGGGTCATTCGCGCAGGTCGTGGAGGTCCCCGACCTCCATGCGTACGTGTAGGCGGGGGAACCCCCGTAGGGACTGCTGGTCTGGAGTCCGACCGTCTGTCCGAGATCGATGACGTTCGCCGCCACGGTTACAAACCCAGGATACAGCGTGCCGTTCACCTCCCAGCTTGGCGAGGTTCTGACCCTCGAGGTCGCGTTGTCGGAATCGGTGACCGTTACGGAGACAGTGTAGTTGCCCGGGGTCAGAGGAGAGCAATAGATGATCGCCGAGTTGGCCAGGACACACCCCAGGTTCGAGGAGGACTCCAACCACGTGTAGAGCGTGTAATTGCCCGTGCCCCCGGTGGCGCTGGTGTTGAAGCTCACCGTGGTGCCGGGCAGGCCCGCTCGGAGAGGGGTGAGAGGAGTCCGGGTGCTCGGGATCATTGAGCCGGCCGGCTGGATGATGTAGTTCACCGACAGCGAGACCGGGCCGTAGTTGTTCGTGTCGTCTGCCTGCACGGTGATCGTATAGGCGCCACCCACCGTCGGGGTGCAGGTAAGACTCGCGGCGGCAGAGTTCGTGCATCCGGTAGGAAGCGACGTCCACGACCAGGCCGTGTAAGACCCGCTCCCTCCAGCTGCGGCCGCGGTCAGGGTAAGTGACTGGCCGGCTTCGACCCCACCAGAGAGGGGATTCCCCGTGATCGAGGAAATGGAGGGATCTACAAGCAACGAGATTGAGATCGAGAGCGTCCCCCCGCCGCAGGGGGTAGGGTACACACACCCGTTGCCGTCCGCGACATCGACCGTAACTGTCCAGGTCTGGGTGGTCGAGATGGTGCCGACCGTGCAAGAGTATGTTGAGGTAGTGGCGCCGTAGGCTGAACCCGAGCAGTAGCTGGAGCCGGCCGTGAGCGCCCAAGTGAAGGTGTAGCCACCCGAGCCGAGACTCGCAGTCGTTGCTACGGAGAGGGTCTGGCCTTGATCTGCAGAGCAGCTCACGGAGCATGCGACGGGGGAGCTCTCGACGATGGCGGTGAGCGTGGGGTCTTGGTAAAGGGAGACCGTGAAAGAGATGGTCCCTCCCGAACAGGGCGTGGGCGCCTTGCACCCGTTGCTATCGGTCACGTAGACCGTGACCGTCCAGGTGGTCTGCGCCGTTGTGAGGGAGCCCACCGTGCACGACAGCGTGGAAGCAGTGGAGCTCCCCGAGCAAAAGGTCGACCCAGCGGTGATCGACCATGTGTAGACGTATCCGCCGCTTCCCAACGAGGCGGTCGATGTGACCGTCAGAGTCTGACCCTGATCCGCCGAGCACGTCGAGGAACATATCTTCGGGGAGGTTTCGGAGACCGCAGAGATTGTGGGGTCCTGGTAAAGAGAGACCGTGAAGGAGTTCGTCCCTCCCGAACAGGGCGTGGGCGCCTTGCACCCGTTGCTATCGGTCACGTAGACCGTGACCGTCCAGGTCTGCGTCGCTGAGAGGGATCCCACCGTACACGACAGCGTGGAAACAGTGGAGCTTCCCGAGCAGTAGGTCGACCCAGCGGTGATCGACCATGTGTAGACGTATCCGCCGCTTCCCAACGAGGCGGTCGATGTGACCGTCAGCGTCTGACCCTGGTCTGCCGAGCACGTCGAGGAACATGCCTTCGGGGAGGTCTCGGTCACCGACGAGATCGTGGGGTCCTGGTAAAGGGAGACCGTGAAGGAGAGGGTCGTCCCTGAACATGGCGTGGGGGCTCTGCATCCATTGCTGTCTGTCACAAAGGCGGTCACGGTCCATGTCTGAGTTGCTGAAAGGGCCCCCACCGTGCACGAGAACGTGGAAGTGGTCGAGCTTCCTGAACAATAGGTGGACCCTGCTGTAATGGACCAAGTGTAGGTGTAGACTCCACTACCCAGCGACGCGGAAGTGGTGACCGTAAGTGTCTGCCCTTGGTCGGCGGAGCATCCCGACGAGCAAGCCACGGGCGAGGTCTCCGTAATCGCGGCGAGTGCAGGGTCTTGGTAGAGGCTCAAGGTGAGCGAATTTGTTGTGCCGCCGGCGCATGGGCTGGGAGCTTTGCATAGGTCGCTGTCGGTGACGTAGACGGTCGCGGTCCAGGTCTGCGTCGCGGAGAGCGCACCCACGGTGCATGAAAGGGCGGAGGTCGTGGAGGCACCGCTGCAGTAGGTCGACCCCGCCGTGATGGACCACGTGTAGGTGTAGACACCGGTTCCCAGCGACGCGGTAGCGGTGACAGTTAGGGTCTGGCCTTGGTCAGCCGAGCACCCCGATGAGCAGGAGACCGGGCTCGTCTCCGTCACCGCAGAAAGGGTCGGGTCTTGATAGAGGGTCACGGTCACCGGCGTTCCAGTCGATGGCGCAGAGCAGAGAGTTCCAGAGGCTGGCGGCGCGTAGCACCCACTGGTGTCTTTCAGATAGACCCAGACCACAGCGGTCTGGGTAGCAGCAACGCTTACCGTGCAGGTGTAAGTGAACGTGGGTGATGTTCCGCCTGAGGCGCATGCTGTGAGATACGTGGCTCCGCTAGAGATGCCCCATGTGGGGGTGTAGGGCGAAAGTCCATTGCTCCCAGTTGCCGAGAAGATGATGGACTGGCCGTTGTCCGCGGAGTCCTGACCACTTACCGGAGAAGTCACCGAGATACTGACGCAAGGACCGAGGTTCGACGTGAAGTAGGCGTTGAATGAGGTCGAGGGGCCGAAGTAGACAAGGTCCGCGCGGTAAGCCGCGCAGCCCACAGCGGCCGAGGCCGTAGTGAAAGCGATCGCCGTACCTCCGGCCGCCGCGGCTGATGCAGAGAAGGAGGTCCAGGACGTGAACGCGCCAGACTGGCTCGACGAGGTCACGACGTAGTCGGTGCTCGTTGTCGCGAGGTACTGATAGCTGATGAAGGGGAAGACCGCAGTCGACGTTCCAACGAGAGCTAGAGAAGCCCAGTAGATTCCTGTCGATGTTGAGGAGCCTGTAGGATAGTTCGAACTGACCGTCATCGAAACGAAGCCGTTCGACGTGTACGCGTACTCCGCGTCATAGCTGGCGCACGTGCTTTCCCCGAACGCGAAGACCAAACCCCCCAGGCTGCCTGATGCTTGAATCGCTACCGAGGAGTCGCCTCCAAAGGGGAACAGGTAGGGGTAAACTGCGCTGGCGCAGGTTTCCGAGGCGACGAGGTAGGGAGTGGAATAGGAAGTGAAGTCAGTGGTGGAGTAGATCTCGTACAAGTACTGGTTTGGATAGTTCGACCCGCTTATCGTGGTGGATGCGTAAGCATAGACGCATATCGATGATGCCGTCGCGCAGTTCAGGGTCATGTAGCTGAAAAGCCCAGATGTTCCGGAGCCTTCGATGCTGGTGTCCGCAACCTGGACCGCGGAGGAGAACGCGCCGGCCGAGGTGTACTTCGCAAAAATGGTGCCCGCAGCAAATCCACCCGAGGTGTCGCAATTGGACGTCGTGTAGTATTCCCCAATAATCGCTACGATGAAGTTCCCTGCGGAGTCGAATGCGGCAGCCACGCTGTAGGGGCCGTAGGCAACGGTCGACGTGTATGGGCAGACATGGTCTGCTACGGTGGTATCCCCTATCGGAGTCGTCCAACCGCTGCCCGTGTTGCAAGTGACAAAATAGTCACCGCTGGGTCGATAGGTCGAGGTCGACCCCTTCATGTCCTCAAACGCGATGCACACTGAGGACCCGTAAACGGCGGTTCTTGGCATGTAATCGTCCCAGCCGCTGGCGATTACGCCACCTCCACCATCGGCCTGGACGGCCCCTGCCCACCCGGTCCCTTGGGTGTACTTGTCGTAGTAGATGCGATACCCGTTCGCAGTGGTCTCAGGGAAAGCCACGTAGATGTTCCCAGAGGCGTCCTCGACCATGGAGGGGGATGTCCAGTATCCGTAGGTGGGCCCTGAGGCAGCAGCGGTGCTCAGCACCGTCCCCGGGCTCGAGAATTGGGGAGCGGGCCCCCACGCTCGAGCTGCCTGAGCCTTCTCGGGTTGAGATACGGTCGTTTCCCCTGTAGACATCTCATGTGAAGGCGAGATTGCAGTGCTGGGTTCGGCCCCGCTCCCTTCGAAAGCAGCCCCTGTCGGGTTGAGAACTCCTTTCGGTGCAAGCGGAGGGCGAGACGGGGTGGTGTGCCCGGTGTCCACGACCACTTGGTTCGTTGAGGCTGTGGACGTCCCTCCATCTTCCCGAGCGTCCCAACCGGGCGGTACCACCGAGGAGTCCAGCCTCGTCCCCGCAATCGCGGAGGGAGCGCCCCAAGAGGCGCTGTGGGCTTGAGAGATCTGATTTCCCGAGGGCTGGGCATCACCGATGGGTAACCCTGGGGCTCTTGCAGATCCTAAGACAGACGCGGCCGTCCCGGAAACCAGCAGCAAGGCAATCACAACCAAGGAGCGTGTACCTAAATTCATGAGTGACGCCCCCCGACGCGATCGACAAAAACTTCGGGATCGCCGGCGGTATTCGCCACCGCCCTCGAGGCGGTGGTCTGGTTGTACCGATTTACCGGCCGAGGCTCTGCAGCGCCGATCCGGCCCCCCCACAGGTAGGGTATCCGCGCCCCCTCGGCCCCCATGCCACCCTGCGTTCGTATTGATGAGACAGGGAGTTTATAAACAAACCCGCGGCGCCACACAAATACACATTATCGACGCATTGTCATCTTTCACCCTCTTCGGCGGCCCTTCATGGTAGGGACCCGCACCCGTATTGTCCAAAATACATGATTAACGCACGAATCAACGCACACATTTTGGCTATAGATAGAGTCTGCCCGAGAACTCCCTAACACGATAGCATAACTTCACGCGAACCTCTCGTGGTAGATCTTCCCCAGCAGGTTCCACACGACCGCCCTCGCGAGGACCTCCGCTCGTTGGTTGTGCCGACGATGGCTGCGGATCCTCGCACCCAGCCGTCGCTTGAACGACCCAAAGGTCGCCTCCACCGCATCTCTTCTCCGAAGACGGTTCGCGTAGCCTCGGGGGTGCCTTCGTTGTCGACGGATCATCCGCTTACCCTTGAAATTTTCTTGGTGGTCGATCGTGGTGTTCTACTT
>JAKBKR010000052.1 GCA_021832495.1 bacterium
CCTCAGATGGTGTTGGAACGGATGAGCCGGCAGGAGGCGATGATGTTCTCCAAATTGAACCTAGGGAGTTTCATCCCCACCTGAAGGCGAGCGGAGTCGGGCGCGCGATAGGAGTGCGTACAACTACAGGGTTCTCCCCGAGAAAATCGTTCCTCTGTCCAAGTACGGCTCGGGCGCCGGTATTCCCGGTCAGACCGCCCATGGGTTGGACCTCGGATTTCAGACCAACGTGAAACCTATTTCTCTCAAGTATTCGTACGTCGGGTCGTAGTAAGCGGGGTTCCGTGTGGGATCCTTAGGGTCCCCTGGAGGCACCACGATCACCATGCCTTGGCGCGCTCTCGTCAGGAGCACCCGGTAAGCGTTCGTATGGTAGGTCTGCCGTTCGGGCTGCGCTATCCTCTTCCATCGGTCCCTTGAGAATGCCCAATGCTCCCAAATCTTCCCGTTGAAGCGCAGGTCCGCATCCCACGTCACGCACGTCCAGTCCAGTTCGAGCCCTTGTACTTGGAACTCGGTGGCGGGGTCCTCCAAGAACATAGAGGATCGCACGTCCCGCTTCCCTTCCAAGAACCAATGGACCGGGTCGATAGGTGCCCGAACATAGAGAGCGTCGGGTTTCAGCCGGTCCGCCTTCGAAGAGGCCACGATACCGTAACGTTCGGTGCCTCGTGCGTGCTCCTGCAACCATTGCTTGGCTCGCGGCAGGCTCCGGGTGAGCGCGATCTCAAATCGCGGGGCCGCCTCATGGGTGATCCGGGCTCCCTCCGGGTCGAGATCAAGGACTTGCTTGACCAAGTGGGAGACCTTCTCGGATCGGAAGGAGCGGATCGCCGTGGAAAGGTGTAGCTCGTCGCACCATTGCGTTCGGTTCGTCGACCGAAGGGCTTCTAGTGTCTCTCTCCCTCCGAACTCGGGGTCGGCGAGCCGTCGTGATGCATAGATCTTCCACCGGGGAAACGAGCGGTTCAGGGAGGCGATCCATTCGGCCATCCCAGCTTCCCCGGCGTTGATCTCTTGCCCTCCGCCCACAAGACATATGACGGTCGCCCAATCCGTGTGTCGATCCAGGCAATGGATCAGGAACTCCGGCTCGGATTGGGTGAAGCCTGGCCGACCCTTCTTCCGACTCATGAAAAGTCGCGTCTGGTCCAAGTCCCAGGCTCTCTGGGCTTCATCAAATATCGCGACATGTTCGGGCGGAGGCTCCCCGTCCCGTTGCAAGCAGTCATCCCGGAAATTGTGAACGTTCTGAATGAACGCCTCGATCTCCGCTCGGACCCGTCCCTTGCGGACAACCCGCCCCGTACCACGGCCCCGCTCGACCGCGTCTCTCGCCAAGGCCTCACACAGAACCTTGACGAGAGGGCCGTTCCCCGAAAGATAGACGGAGTAGAGCTCGCTCTTGGGCTCCAAGTGTCGGTTGGCCACATCAAGACCTACGAGCGTCTTTCCCGCCCCGGGGACACCAGTCACAAAGCAGATGGCCTTCTCGTTCCTCCTCCTCGAGTCCGCAATGATCGTATCCAGACAGCGCCCGGTCTGGGTCAGATTCTCGGCGCCTGCATCGGTCCTTGAGATGTCTGCCACGGTGTGGGTGGTGTAAAGGGCGATTGCCGCCTCAATAATGGTAGGCGTCGGGGCGTACCTCCCGTTCGCCCATGTCGGTCCGTCGATGGGACTCCCTTCGGAGTGGTTGAGGATGGAGACCAAAAGTGACCCCAAACTGTCCGATGTGGCTTGCTGAGGTGCCCATACCCCATCGGGGTCGATCCGGGGTGTAGTGCGACCTCCGGGTAAGGTGGCCTCGGTCGCAACAAGGATCGGCACCAGCGTAACGGCATGACTGGGTTCGTGGAAATTTTTCAGATCGAGGGCATAGTCCCAGACTTGATCTTGGTGGCTCTCCAAGAACCGGTTCTCCCCGATCTTGAATTCGATGACAAAGACAACCGCTCCCGAAATGACGACCACATCGACCCTACGGCCAAGTCGAGGGATCATGAACTCGAAGAGGATCCATCCACCCAAACCCGGCAACGCCTTCTGAAGTAGGCCGATTTGCTCCCTCCATGCTTCGATCTGCGCCGGAGTAGGAGGGAATCCAAAGTTCACCGACGCTGCCTCGAGCTCTCGAAGGATCTCCTTGGGATCTAAGTTTAGGAATGCGGGGATAGGGTAGCTTGAGAAGGACCGCATTTCCGCAACACCAAAGGTGAATTCGCACTATCAATCTTACTGGTGGGGACGGGCGAAGTACCTTGTGATAGGTACCAACGCGGCGGCACTTCAAGTGCACCGGGCCCCCGAAGTCCGCCTCTTAGGGGATCATCCGGGCAGCTCGGAAGCGCGCCCACTCCAATGTGAAACATGGAACCGTTTGCATCCGAGAGCATCGGTCAAGGGGCAGATACTGGTTACGAGAATTCGCACCCGCTGGGCGAGACTGGTAAGGTCAGGTTGATATTGAATCGGGAGTATGATATTGCCCTTGAGTCCCCATCCTCGTTCCCGGAAGGACCTGTCAGCGCAGACGACCGCGCGCGGATTTCCCTTGCCGTTGAGCGTTTGGATCGACCGCTCTCGGGGGAGCGAAGTTCCACTACCTGCATCCCTCAAGCGCTTCTATGGATCCCTCCGACTTGAAAAGGGAAACAGGGCACCGCACGTTTTCGGGAACTTGGCCACGACCCTAGACGGAGTGGTCGCTTTCGGAGACCGGCGCGGGACCGGTGGTGGCGACATCACCGGTCACAGTGTCGAGGATCGTGCGCTCATGGGCATCCTTCGAGCGCTCGCGGACGCTGTCGTGGTGGGAGCCGGCACAGTGCGGGCCATCCCTCGACACTTGTGGACTCCTGCGCACATCTTTCCTGCCTGGGCGGGTTCTTACCGAAGACTACGCTCGGCCACCGGCGGACTTGACGAACCGTGGAACGTCGTCATCACAGCCCGGGGAACCGTGGATCCGGGATGGCCAGTGTTCTCTTCTGGAAAGGTTCCGGCGGCGATCGTTACCACCCGTTCGGGTGCCCGTCGCTTGTCCCGGGCCCACTTTCCTGAATCCACTCGGGTACTCATTGCAGCGGAGGGACACCACCTCTCCGCCTTGGATATCCTCTCCACTCTACGTGCCGAGGTCCCGGTTCGCCGCGTACTCGTGGAAGGAGGTCCCCACCTCTTGGGGGACTTCCTCAAAGAATCTCGACTGGGTGAACTCTTTCTCACACTTTCCCCCCAGTTCGCAGGAAACTCGGCGGGGGATGGCGCCCTTCGGCTCGTGGAAGGGGTCTCCTTCGGTCCTTCCGACCCTCGGTGGGCGGAACTGCTCAGCCTGCGCCAATCGAAAAGCCATCTCTTCCTGCGTTACCAGATCCATCCCGCTTGATCGGGCGTGAGCCCGAAGGTCCCACGGCAGATCAATCGACGTCGGTCCGGCGGTAGGCTGACTCCGGTGACTCTTTACCGGCCGTACGCTGCATGAGCTTTCGCAAGACAAGGCGATCTTCCCGCCAGAGCAGGTACACCCCGAGGGCTAGCATTCCCAAGAGGGTCACGAACTGGAGGTACTGTACCCCTAGATACAGGGGTGCAAGAGCAAACAGCATCAAGGTCTCGACACCGGCGATCAGGATCCACCGGTACGACGGGGCATCACGTCGCGCAAAGCGGATCCCGGCCCAGGCCTCGACCGTAGCCACGACGAACGAAAGGAGAAGGAAGGCCCCCAAGGCGTAGAGAGGCGGCGTTCCCGGTATCGAGGAGTCGGTTGTGGCCAAGACGATCGTCACGGCGATCCCGCATCCGAAAGACAGGGCGTAGAAGGGGCCGGTCCGCAAACGGCCTGTCTTCCCCCCGAAGATGCGGAAGCGGTGGAAAATCGTACGAGAGAGGGCGGCCACCGCCACGAAGAAAAACAGGTAGGCGATCGCAGAGGCAAGGTCGAATTGCTGGAGGCTGCCCGCATAGATGAGAAAGAGGACCGCCAGGGGAAGTCCGCCGGGGATCCCGACAACGAATGCGATCAGCAGCGTACGCTCGTTGAACAAGCTCACCGGTACTCGAGGAGCGGCATACCGGTCCAAGATGACATAGAGAAGGATCCCCGCGGGTACGATGGCCAGGAATGCCGCTTCGGTAAGGATCGTAGTGGTCATGGTTCCCGGGAGATCTTTCGCCCGGCGGCCAAGAAGCCCGTGTGCCCAAGCATCTCGAAGGCAGGCCGTGTCCCTCCCTCTCCAACATGAAGGTCTCTCTCGAGCAATTCCAAGGCCCGAACATCTACGAATCCCACGGCGCGCATTTCGCGGACCGAACGTTCCAGTTGGTTGTATGTGGGTGTGTAGGTGGCAAGGAAACCGCCCTCATGTAAGGCGTTCCACGAGTGCAACGTTGCGCTCCATGGTTCTGGGACATCCAGGATCACAGAATCGACCTCTTGCTGCCGGATGCCTTCGGCCACATCTCCCTCGAGGAACGTCACCCGGCCCGATGTGCCGCTGCGTCGCAGGAGCGCTTCGCCCGCTCTCTGATGCTCCGCCCTGCGGTCGTAGGAGTAAACATGTCCCTCGGGACCGACCGTGTTGGCCAAAAAAAGCGTCAGAAGACCACTCCCGGTACCTGCCTCGACAACACGAGAGCCGGAAGTCACCCCTCCGAGATAGACCAGATATTGGGCGTCCTTAGGGGTAACGATCTGGGTCGGACGGCGAGCGGAACGAACTAGGTCGACCATCGCTGGGCGGACCACGGAGTATTCCTCCCCTCCGATAGTGATCTTCGCTTGGCCTTGCCGTCCAATCACCCGAGAGAGGTCCACGACGCCGAATCCCTCGAGGAGCGTCTTTTCCTGGCGGAGCGTCGCAAAGATGGGCTTTTTCCCCTCTCGGAAGAGCACCACTTCCTCCCCCTCTTGGAATGTCGATCGCTCGGACATCTCCTATGCGGAAGGCCGATACCGGCATAAGCCTCCCCACGGCCCCGAACGCGAACCCTTTAAAGTCTGCTCATGTGGAGCCTTCTTGGAATAGCCCCGTAGTCTAGTGGCCAAGGATGAGGGACTCTGGATCCCCAGACGCAGGTTCGAATGGAGGGACGGCTCCCCGCCTCCCTCCGGAAACTCCTGCCGGGGCTACTCCTTCCGCGGGGGTACTCTAGCCCGGCCAAGGAGGCAAGGCTTAGGACCTTGTAGCTGAAGAGCTCTCGCCGGTTCAAATCCGGCCCCCCGCACCTCCCATCTGGTACGATACCCCTACTGCCGACTCCGGGTCCCGTGGCGCGCACGGGACTCGGACCTATATATTTCAGAATGCTCCCCACTTTCGAGGAAGTGTGGAGGAGGGATCCGAGGACAAAGTGACCATTCGCCAGGGCTCCTCACATGGCGCCTACCCAGCACTCGACGCTTCAGAGCGTATCCCCTCCGGGTTCGTTCTCTCGGATGTTCGGATCGACCCTCGGCTCAAGGTCCAAGGGTATCTCGCCCCTGAGCTCGGCAACACGTCGTACGTCGTATCGGTCCCCTCGCACAAGGTGGCCGCGGTCATCGATCCCTTTCGGGATGCAGAGGCGTACCTCGAGCGGCTCACCAAGCTTGAGTCTCCCAAGGTTCTCGCCATCGAGACCCATGTCCACAACGATTTCGTCTCTGGGAGCCGCGAACTCGCGGCCCTGGTCAGGGCGGAGATCATAGCGGGGCAATCGGCTCCCCTCCAGTTCGACCATCGGGCGGTCCGCGATCACGAGACACTCTCCCTGGGCGATTGGGAACTGACCGTTCTCGAGACTCCGGGTCACACCCCCGAACATGTGAGCTACGTCTTACGATCCCCGGAGGGGAAGCCAAGGGCTCTGTTCTCAGGCGGGGCGTTGAATTCCGGCGGGGCGGCGCGCACGGACCTCCTAGGCATCGGGAAGGCCCGCCACCTCGCCCGCGCCGCCTACCGCTCCATCCATGAAAAATTGGCAGGGCTTCCGGACGACGTTTGGCTCCTGCCAACGCACGGAGGCTCCTCTTACTGTGGCCGCGTCTTCGTCGGGCCGGACCAATGCACCATGGCGGAGGCCCGCCAATCGAATCGCCTGCTTCAGTTGCAGGACGAGGAGGCATTCCTTGCGGAATTGCTCTGCCAGCATCCCTACCCTAAGTACTTTCATCGGATGCGGGAGATCAACAGTTCAGGTTGCCCCCTCCATGGTGGGATGGCCCCGGCCCCCGTGGCGCTCTCGATCGCGCAGTTCCAGCAGTTGAATGCGGCAGGGGCCATCATCGTGGATACGCGGGAAGCGAGGGCCTTCGATCATGCTCACATCCCTGGTAGCCTCTCAATACCTGCCGACGGCCCCTTCAGTTCTTGGTATGGATGGCTCGTGGACCCCCAACAACCCACCGTTTTGGTGTCGACGGATGCCGCCGAGGCAAGGAATGCTACCCGACAACTGTTCCGCATCGGATTCGAGTCTTCAGGCTACCTGAATGGGGGAGTCGAGGCTTGGCTCTCCGAAGGCCATACGGTCGCAGCCTATCCTGCGATCACAGAGACCGAGCTCATGGTCCGTCTCCAAGGGGACGCTCCGGGAGTCGTGCTCGATGTACGCGAAGCGCCCGAATGGTTCGACGCTCACATCCCCGGGAGTCTGAACATCCCTGTCAGTGAAATCCCACACCGTGCGTCAGAGATTCCACGCGAAGGTCCCGTCTATGTCTATTCTTCCCGAAGCTATCGTGCTTCGGTCGCTGCGAGCTTGTTGGAGAGGGCAGGTATTGGTTCCTTGGTGTGTCGGGTCTACGAGGGATGGTAGGATATCCCGAAGGGGCATGGGTGTGGTCATCACAAGGCGAGGTCATAGCGGTGCCCATCGGTTCGCTAAACCTTATACGAGCCGCGCATGTCGGCCCACCGGAATGGGGCTCAAGGGGCGGGACCTCGTCAGCATCAAGGACCTTTCCAAGCAAGAGATTGAGTCTATCATATCGGCCGCTCGCCGCCACATCCCCGTGGCCGAAGGGAAAAGGACCTCGACGCTGCTCGATGGCAAGCTCCTAGCCCTCGCCTTTTTCGAGCCTTCGACAAGGACCCGCTTATCGTTCGAGACGGCCATGCTACGTCTGGGGGGCCGGACGATCACGATCGCCGACCCGGCCGTGAGCTCGGTTGCCAAGGGTGAGACCCTTTCTGACACCGTCCGGATGCTTTCCGGTTACGCCGACGCTATCGTGGTGCGACATCCGAACGAGGGTGCTTCCCGGCTCGCTTCCCAGGTTTCGGAAAAACCGGTGATCAATGCAGGGGATGGGGCGGGGCAGCACCCCACGCAGACCCTGCTGGACCTCGCCACGATGGAAGAGCATTTCCACACCCTGTCCGGGTTGAAGGTCGTCCTCATGGGGGACCTGCGGTACGGCCGTACGGTTCATTCGCTCGCCTACGCCCTCGCCCTTTTTGGGGCCCATCTCGTCCTCACATCGCCCCCGGCGCTCCGGATCCCGGAGCACATCCGTTCCGACCTCGCAGAGATCGGGGCGGACATCCGGGAAGAGGCCGACCTCCGACGGGCCGTCCAGGATGCCGATGTGCTCTACGTGACCCGGATCCAGAAGGAGAGGTTCGGCGACCTCGCCGAGTATGCGCGTGTTTCCTCCGGCTACCGGCTCGACCCGAGCATTCTCGAAGAGGTGAAACCGTCCTTCATCGTCATGCACCCGCTCCCGCGTGTGGCCGAGATCCCGAGCGAGGTCGATTCCTCGAGCCATGCGGCGTACTTCCGGCAGGCCTTCTTGGCCGTCCCGGTCCGGATGGCCCTCCTTTCTCTGATCCTATCAGGCCAGCCGGGCCCCGGAGGTGGGTGACCCGTGCGGGAACTCAAGATCACCCCCATAAAGAACGGTACCGTGATCGACCACATCACGAGCGGCTTTGCCCTCGAGGTCCTTCGGATCATCGGGGCCAACAACCTTGACAAGGAGTCCACAGTGTCTGTGGCCCTTCACGTCCGGAGCCGACGGATGGGATGGAAGGACATCGTGAAGGTCGAGAACATGGAGCTCTCCCCGCAGAAGGTCAATGCCATCGCACTGCTGAGCCCCACGGCTACGATCTCGATGATCCAGGACTTCAAGGTCATCGAAAAGCGCCCCGTGACCCTGCCCGACCATTTCACGGGGGTGCTCAAGTGTCCCAACCCGAATTGCATCTCGAACCAAGGGGAACCCATCGAGCCTGAGTTCGATGTCGTCCACCGCCGTCCCCTCGCCTTGCGGTGCCGGTACTGCGATCGGTACGTGGACGACTTCCTGCCCCATCTCAAGACCCGATAGCCGCGGAGACTGCGGTCCCATGTCCTCCTCCTGGCTCATAGATGCCGGGGTCGTCTTTGGTACCATCCTTGGGCTCGAGATCGTCGACCGGACCAACATGACGGTGATCCGGCTCGCCAGCCTGCACTCTTCCCGGGCCGTTTGGACTGGGGCCGCCGTGGCGTACGTGACATCAACGATGATCGCCGTCGTTGCGGGACAGGCGATCGTCCTCTATCTTTCACAGTACTTGATCGATATACGCGTGATCGGGGGCGTGGGCATCGTAGCATTCGGAGCGTATGCCTTGGCCAAATCCTATAACGAAGGCGATGAAGCGGCCCCGGTGCTACGCGAAGGGACCGTCTTCTTGAGCACGTTCGCGGTGATCCTGGCCCTCGAGACCGGGGATGATACGCAGATATTCACCATCCTTTTCATGGTATGGGTCGGCAACATAGTGCTCGTGTTCTTCGCTGCGCTCCTCGGGTTCATCGCTGCCCTTTCCGTTGGTGTGACGGTAGGGAGATGGGTCAAGGGTCGGTTCCATCCCCAACGGATCGAGCGGGTCACCTCAGTTCTCATCATGGCGGTGGGGGTGGTCACCATCGCCCTTGCCGTTCTTTACTAGAGCCGGGCGGTTCCCCCCCTTGCTTGGGACCGATGATGAATATGAGTATCTCAGTACGATGGAATCCGCTCCAAGGAGAGTTTATCTACTATTCGCTTTCCCCCCCGATTTGAGGCACAACCGAGGTCGAATACGATGGCAGAAACTGGTGCGCAGAACAATCCGTTCGAGATCGCCAAGAAGCAGATCGATATCGTCGCCAAGGTCATCAATCTTAACGATGGGATCCGCGAGATCCTGAAAGCGCCGAAGCGCGAGCTTACCGTCAACTTCCCTGTGCGGATGGACAGCGGGGAGTACCGGGTGTTCACGGGTTACCGAGTGCAGTACAACATGGCCCGAGGCCCCACAAAGGGAGGGATCCGGTACCACCCCCAGGTCACGTTGGACGAGGTCCGTGCCCTGTCGGCATGGATGACCTGGAAGTGCTCCGTCATGAACCTGCCGTATGGTGGGGCGAAGGGCGGGGTCATCTGCGATCCGAAGCACATGTCCAAGGGGGAACTCGAACGGTTGACACGCCGGTTCGCCTCCGAGATCGCCCCCATCATCGGCCCGGAGATGGATGTACCCGCGCCCGATGTCTACACCGACTCTCAGACCATGGCATGGATCATGGATACGTATTCCATGCTGAAGGGTTACTCCGTCCCCGGTGTGGTCACGGGCAAACCCATCGCTATCGGGGGCTCCGAAGGTCGAGGCGAGGCCACGGGTCGCGGCTGCATGTACGTGATCCGAGAGGCGGCGAAGCGCCAGGGCCTCAAGACCAAGGGCGCGACCGTTGCCGTTCAGGGGTTCGGGAATGCAGGAAGTGTCGTCGCAAACT
>JAKBKR010000053.1 GCA_021832495.1 bacterium
CTCTGGCCTGGCGGGAAAAGTAACCAAAGGGAAGCTACCCGTCGCTATCATCAGGGAGGCTTGGATGTACGCCCCTTCGTCGGCTTGTCCCCAAAGATAGGTGGCCACGAGGCTCTGGACGATTCCCCCTATCAGAAGTGAAAATCCAAGTGCAACCGGATAGCGGAACTTCCCTAGGCGCCAGTCCGAGCTGAGGGAGCGCACCCTGTGGCCGGTTCCTGCATGGTCGAACACGGGGCGATTTCTGTGACGGTCGGTCGAAACAGCCCGCGGATTCTCACGCTGAGGGGTATCAATCCGCTGCCGACTTGCATCCGAACGAACACTTGGGGCATGAACGCCTGCCTCGGTGGTCGAGGTTCTTTCCGGTCTACTCGACATATCCCCAAACTCTCAGCCGAGCGAGCAACTCAGGGTTGATGGTCGCCTCGGGCGCCTTGGCGCCCAACATCTTCCGAACCACCTGAGCTGCAGAAAGGGAGAGATCCTTCAGGTTCGGGTCGCTCTCGCTCCATATATTGTGCTCTTCTCGAGTATCGGTAAGGATCCGGTAGGCCCGGAAGGACTCCTGAGCTGAGCAATCCATAACGAGTTTGTAGTCGCCTGCGTACGTCGCCACCTGAATAGGAGTTCCTTGAGAACTACCCTCCCGGGACAAAGAGTACTGCGTGATGTACCCGTAGCTGTCTGAGATTGTGAAGACAGGTCCTTCTCGCGGACGTGTACCGAGGTCTTGGAGTGGAAGAGCATAGGAGGGGGGTGTCCCACCTTCCATCCTCAGCTCTCTTTTTACGGTAGGAACTACATCCACCAGGCTGGCCCAATCATCGATAGTTGACCCGCCATTGCGGCCCTCTGGGAAGCGCACCCACAGCGGCACTCTCACCCCTTCTTCTCCTACACCAAAGATGTGGAAAAGTTGGCCGTGCTCTCCGAACGTTTGGCCGTGATCACTAGTGAGAATAAGCATCGTGTTGTCCCAACGTCCCGAGTCTTGGAATACCTTGACTATCCGCCCTATCCGATTGTCTATGTCCCGAATATGAGTGCGATAGAGTTCATGAAGCACGTGCAGCATCTCAGGGGTATTCCGGCTCGAACCCGAGATCCATCCTTGCCTCTCCTGGCTGGTCTGAGCGTATCTCACCCATTCGCGGAACCCATGAACAACTTCCTCCGAGGAGAAGTACGGTTCATGGGCATCGAGCAAGTTTATCATGCAGAACACGGGTTGCTGAGAGGGTTGCTTCGAAACCCAACGGACCAACTCAGGTTCTATCCACGGTGAGGTTACCCCCACTCTCGTTGAACCCTTAAGTTTCAAGAGGACCCGATGGGCAGCGTCCAAGATGTAAGTGCGCTCCAAAATCTGAGGGGACAGACGTTGAAGCAAAGGGGATGGGCCGGTCCAATCGCGGTTGGTGGCCCACTTGCGGAGAAGGCGTGTCACGGACTTTCGGGCCCATCCGGGAGGGAGGGGCTGGGAAAGTCCGATGGGATATCGGAGGTAAGGTTCCCACCACCCCCCCCAGTCGGCCATGTCCATCCCCTGCGTCAGCCCAAAGTGCCGGCTGATCAGAAAATTTGCTGACAACGAAGCGCAACTGTAGCCCACGTTATGGAGTTGGGTAGCTAACGTTGGGATGTTCTCGGAGAGATGGATGTCGCCGACACTATGCACACCATGATCCCATGGGTAGAGGCCGGTGAATAAGCTAGCGTGGGATGGAAGGGTCCATGTTGATGGGCTTACCGCCCCAGTGTATCGAATACACTCACCCGCGAGCTCTCTCGCAAAAGGAAGATTGGGAGGAGATTCACTCGGGTTGAAGTCTGCGGCACGCACGCAGTCCATGACGACAAGAAGAATGTTGGGCCGAACCGAAGTAGACGGCATTGGAACTGAACTTCCGGCAGAAATGAATCCAGATTATGGTGTCGACATCCACTTCCGAGCCAAACCCAGCTTGCCTCCGCATACCTCGGATCCTACATTGATTTCTGACAGCTTTCGACCCACTTGAAAGTCTTCGTGAGACCGCCGCTCCCCATTACGTTCCTGGCAAAGACGGCCCGCATGATGGTTTGCAACCGAGCAAAGATTCGGTGTGCGGGGGAGAAAGTTGGCCCTTCTGCTTTCTCCTCCCTTCATCTACCCATCGTCGCAACCACTACGCGTAGAAAGCCTTTGGGGTTGCGACGGTCATACGTCGTGTCAGGACGCACCCTGCCTTGTCGCCGAGAATATCGGCTCAAGCTGGTTTTCCCTCAAGAGAAAAGAACCTGCGCTTTATTACAGGGCATGATGTGCCCCATCGATCTGCAGAACACAAATGCCTGCGAATCACCGGAATCGGGGGCTCCCTTCCCAATCACCTCCCAGTAGAACCTATCGTTCAACGGATGATGGTACATGGGGAGTTTGTGACACACCTCGGGGAATCGGGTGACTAGGGAAAGCAGGGATGGTATGTCCATAAGCGTCCCGAAGTTCCGCTCCTGCAGATGAATTGGGCGTCTTGGCGGCTTTAAACACCGAGCACGAGGAATCCTTGCTTGAAGTTCGTGGAAGAGAAGCTTAATTAGCCAGGGCTTGCTGAACCCCATAGGGGCGGGCCACATTGGCACGCGTGTTGCTAATCTCTTTCTTGGGAGTGATTGTCGTTTGGGGAATCACCGCCGTGGTGGTGTTCTTCAGTGTGGTCCTGGGAGTGTTACCGAGCCTCATCCATTTGTTCGAGACCGGTCACTGGGTAGATCCCAAGATCCTCCTATATCCCTCCCCAGAGCATGCTTGGGTCCTTTTCGCCTCGGTGCTCTTCTTCGTCCTATTGCCCGCGCTGATACTCTTGCTCCTGTTCCTCGGGGTTATTCGTGGGGGAAGGCGCAAGACCGGGATTGGAACTCAGTGGTATGAAATCACGAACCGGCGAGTTGCCGTGGTGCTTACGGCGTTCGATGATGAAGAGTCTGTCGGACAGGCAGTCGATCAATTTCGTCGGGCGGTCCCCCAGGGAATTGTCTACGTCGTGGACAACAACTCCCGCGACCGGACCGCGGAGGTGGCCCGCGAGCATGGGGCCATCGTGGTGCGAGAAAGCAGGCAGGGATACGGTTACGCCTGTATGAAGGGCTTAAGGACGGCGCTCAGTGATGCGACAAACGAAATCATCATCTTGGCCGAGGGGGATATGACCTTCAACGCCAGGGACACTCTAAAGATGTTACCCTACCTCGAGGATTGCGACATGGTCATCGGCACTCGAACCAATTACGTACTCACCAACCCTGGATCTCAGATGGATTGGTTCCTAAGTTGGGGAAACCTGTTCTTAGCGCTATTGGTCCGCCTTCGCTTCTGGAATAGTTGGTTCTTAGGCAGGGTCCAGCTCACCGATGTTGGATGCACATTCCGTACCATTCGGCGGAGTGCGCTCGAACGGATGATCGATGACCTCACAATAGGAAGCATGGAGTTTTCTCCCCACATGATTCTCGTAGCTCTGAAGAACGGGCTCTCGATCATCGAGGTGCCCATTCGGTTCCAAGCACGGGTCGGACGTTCAAAGGGAGCGGGAGCAAGTCGGCTACGTGCCATTCGTATCGGATTGCAGATGTTGAAAGAGATCACGTTCCAACGGTACTAATCTTCCCGAGAGGACACGGCTCATCACCTTGTGGTCGAATGGGAACTGTACGATCTCGGTCCGGGCCTCGACAAAGTGGAACCCTCCACGGCGTGAGGAAGTGTCGCCTAGCATAACCTGGTGAGGGGGGCTTAGCATACTTTATGTCTGCCCCGTCCTTGGCCTTCTCGTGCCGACCCGGGGGCGCGGATTCTACCTCAACGTTCTCCGCCCCAAGCATGGCGGCGTCTACGCCCGTCTCGCCCAGAGCTACTGGGACCAGGGTCACGTCAAGACCCGCGTCCTCCAGAACTTCGGGCGTGTCACCCTGGCCCAGCTCGATGCTCTTCATCGATGGGTCGACGCCAATCCTCTCTACCCGGGACCAACAGCCAAGGACTCGTTCCTCTTCCGTATTCAAGACCTTCATTGTCTCCAGACCTGGCAGTACGGTCGTGAGGCCCTCGGACACTTCCTGTGGTGGAAGCTGGGCCTCCACCGGATCATCCTCGAGGCTCTCAATGGGATCGATGGCAAGGCCCGCCATGCCCGGTGGATCGAGGCGCTGGTTCTCAACCGCCTCGCCCAGCCCTCCTCCAAATACGGGGCGCTCCGGTGGCTCAAGGTCTCCGCCACACCCTTCCTGCTGGGTCTGGGTGACACCCCCCGCCACGAGAATGCCCTCTACCGCGCCATGGACCGGCTCTGGGTGCGGCACAACGGGGTCGAGACCCGCATCTGGGAGCGGGTCGTGAAGCCGCTCACCGCCCATCCCGACATCTACTACCACGACCTCACCTCGACCTACTTCGAGCGGGAGCCGGACGACTTCGTGAAGTTCGGCTACAGCCGGGACAAGGTGGAGGGATGCCCGCAGGTGAACTGGGGAATGGTGGTGACCCCGGAGGGGTTCCCCATCACCTGCCAGGTCTACCCTGGGAACACCACGGACGTGACCACGGTGGTGGGGATGCGAACCCGGCTCCAGTCCCTCTTCGGGCTGGAGGGGGGAATCTACGTGGGGGACCGGGGGATGCGGAGCGCGGATAATGTGAAGGACCTGGTCGCCCACCATTTCCACACCATCCTGGCGGAGAAGGTCTCCGAGAAGGCCCCGATGGCGATCCTGGAGAAGGCGGCGCAGCAGGACCCTATCGCCAAGACGGAGAAGCTGGTGATCCGGGAGGTGGCCGGGGAGGATGCACGTCGATGGATCGTCCTCCTGAACGAGAAGCATCGGGCGAGCGAACTCGAGACCTTGG
Source organism: bacterium (assembly GCA_021832495.1). GTDB lineage: Archaea > Thermoplasmatota > Thermoplasmata > Lutacidiplasmatales > UBA184 > JAJYEA01. Next base: position 4,889 of record JAKBKR010000053.1, read on the forward strand.
AGCACCGTCGTGCGGAAGGCGAGGCGATCCTGAAGAACTGGCGCAAGCGGGTGGGGGACACCTCCCACCACGAGATCCTGAAGGGATGCCAACAGGAGCTCTCGCAGGCCGGACTGCTCTCCCTGTTCGACATCGGGTTTGACGAGTACACCTTCCAGGGGCTGACCTCGGAGATGAAGGCGGCCTACGAGCGGAAGAAGCAGTGGGCGGGGTGGTGGGTGCTCTCGACGGACACGGAGCTTCCGGCGAAGCAGGTGGCCGAGATCTACCAAGGGTTGGCGATCATCGAGCGGGGCTGGCGGGAGATCAAGAGCGTGCTGGATGTCCGCCCGGTCCATCACACGCTTCAGCGCAGGATCTCGGCGCACCTCGTGCTCTGTGAGCTGGCCTATCTGGTGGAGCGGTATGCGGGGTGGAAGGTGAGGTCAGCCGGGGTGATGGGGGAGGACGGTCCCCTGACGGGCCCCGGGGCCTTCGAGGCGATGGGGTCGATGGTGGTGAATGACCAGGAGATCGTGGGGACAGGGGTGCGGTTCAAGCAGGTCACCGAGCCCAATGAGAGACAACGGCGGATCTTGGAGACGCTGGGGTTGAAGGTTGAGTCGTTTCAACGGGGGTGGAGCGGACTGGACCCCGAGAGGGTTCCTCCGAAGGGGTAAGGAGAAGAGGGGACCAACCTAGCATAAACGAGGGGGGGTGAACTCACTCCGATTTTACGGCGAGAAACCTGCGTCACCTGCTGTCGAACTCCGGCTCGGTCCCATCCTCCCTGAGGGGATGAACCCAGGGGAGCTCAAACGTATCCCCAAGCTTGCAGGCGATCCTCGACAGACTTGTTTACCCTCTTCGGTTTGGTCGCGAGCTGTTCAAGGGCAGACACCGCCGCTCGCTCCAACTCGCGAACGTCCTGTCGATAGGGTGCGTTGCCATCCACTACTTCTCCTTCGGGTCCACCCGTGCCTAAGTCACGGCAATCACACGTTCCACCCCCATCCTCGCAGATCACCTTCCATCGGTCACGATATGCTATCACCCGCGCCTTGGACAGAGCACGGAGTTGGTTGGGATTGATCCACCGGCGCGAATGTTCCCATACCACTCCGTCGCTGAGAGCCAAAGTAGGTGCTCCGCGATCTTCAGTCACCAACCTGGAAAGGTCCACTCCAAAGTGCCCGATCTGGTGCGCAGAACCTGAGGCTCTGAGGATGGTTGGGGCGATGTCTATCAAGCTAGCGATGCCGATTCCGACCCGACCCCGTCCCTCCCCTCCCCCAGGTCGGACCCATAACGGGATGCGAAGCAATCCCTCCGATTGTCCGTAGAGGTGGTAGAGCCGTCCCGCTTCCCCGAACTGCTGTCCGTGATCGCTTGTGATGAAAAGCCATGTGTCTTCCCATCTGTCGAAGCGACGTAGGATCTCGACGAATCGGCCAATCCTTTCGTCGAGCGTCTTGACCATCGAGCGATACAGCTCTCGCAGAATCCGCAGTTCCGACTTCGATGGTTTCCACTTCCCGTCGAGCGTCCGGACGTCGTCTTGGCGGACACGCGCCTTCCGCCACCAGTCGAACAGGGATTCACCCTCAAATGAAAGAGGAAAGTACGGTTCGTGGGCGCTCAGCAGATTGATAAGTCCGAAGAACGGTACTTCCGAGGGAAGTTGCGAAATTTGCCGCTCGAATGTATCCTCCACCCAAGGGCAACTGGACATCGTTCTCGCGACTTGAGGTGAAAAGACCTTCGTAATGGCTAACCCGGTCAGATCCATGACGGGAGGAAAGCGATCAAGCAAGTGGGTCACGCTCTGAAGTGGACTGCCTGTTGCCAATCGCAGGGCGTCCATCCGCGAGGCGGTCTTGCCCGCGGATTGCAATTGACCCTTTGCGAATTCATACGACGGACGGGTCGAAGGTATCCTGAATCTATGCTCCCACCATCCCCCCCAAGCAGCATAGTCGAACCCCGGAGTGAATCCAAACTCATCGTTGAGAAAGCCATTACTAGAGAGCAGTAACGTATGGTATCCCAAGGCCTGTAGATATTGACCGACACGTGGGATTGAGGGGTCGACCCTGAGAGAGCCGAACCCATGAGTTCCATGCTCCCAAGGATACATCCCAGTTATGAGGGAGGCATGCGAAGGAATCGTCCAGGTATCAGGAGAGACCGCCGAAGGAAAGAGCCAACACTCCTGCATCAACCTTTCAAGGCACTCCATGCCCGGGACGGGACTCGTACCTCCGGGGAAGTCACTTGCGCGAACGGCATCCAGGACGATTACCAAGAAGTTAGGACTCGTCCGAGTCATGGACCCCAGTGCAGAAGGCGGAGGCCCTTTCTGGGACACTCGAAGTGTGGACCCATTGGCTTGCCACAGCCGCTATTCAGACAAACCTTATTACGTGGCTACTGGCTATTAAAGAGAAATGATCCCGGACCTTGTTTCCGTCCCGTCCCGGGACGACCCCGTCGTTTCGGTCATCATCCTTGCGCACAAGCCACGGGAGTATCTCTTCGAGGCGGTCATGTCCGCCCTTCAGGGCCGTGACCGACAACCTGCATTCGAGATTATCCTAGTGAAGCCTTTTGAAAACCCCGATTGGGATCTGCGCTTCAAATCCCTCGGAGTTCGCTTGGTCACATGCAAGAAGGCAGGGGCGGGGGCAAAACTCGCAGAAGGCTGCAGATCCGCCCGTGGAAACATCATAGCATTCTTGGAAGACGATGATGCCTTTGAGTTTGGGAAACTGGAGACCATCATAAGGGTCTTTCAAGGGGACCCGGAACTCGTGTACTTCCATCACGACCAACGGGCTGTTGATGCCCAAGGCCATACGTTAGGGTGGATCCATGGAACACCAGGGTTCAATCTGAGCTCCGTGGCGGTCCGTAAAGAATTCCTCTTACGTCATCTAACTTTGTTCGAAGCGCTCCCGGCCGCAAGCGACAAGATGCTCTATTATCTGATTCGCATCTCAGGCGCCCCTTCACTCCACTCGGGCTTGCTCCTCACCCGTTACAGGATCCACGAGGAGAACCGGCATCTCCGGTATGACCCGACGGAGGACTGGCTCCTGTTAGCCAGTTATCTCAGGCACGTCCCGACGCACGGCCTCAAAGAGAAGCTCATCGTTGCTTACCTCGTCTCCTCTTCCTCGGTCCTCGTAACAACACGGTTGCTCTTAGGGAGACGCTGGGGCTCAAAGCTAATCCGATGGTACAGTTGGGCCCTCTGGTTCAGGCATCGACATGAGGTCCTTGGTGAAAAGCCACGTCGGTCACACCCTGACGGGGTGCCGATGCTGACCCCCTTATGACCTCCCTGCCGACCCTTTTCACGAAGAAGGTCCGGAGCGTACTAGAAACAGCCGGAGCTAGGGCTCGATCCTGGACTTGGCCGTTCCGTCTCACGGTGATCCTCACGGTAGGCTTCACGTGCCTAGTAAGTTACGTCACTTTGTCCCGATATTGGCTTGCGCTTTACCCGGTCGCTGATCTTGGGGTGTACAATCAAATCCTCTACAATACGGTGGTCTATCACCAACTGTTTTACTACCCTTGGGGGTGGCAGGGTTCATCAGGCTCTTTTTTTTCCGTTCACTTCTCCCCAATCCTCGTTGCGATCCTCCCGATCTATGCTTTGGCCCCCTCTCCGGAGACCCTACTCTTGCTCCAGTCAATTGCCCTTGGTCTGGCCGCTTTTCCGCTGTTTGGTTTAGCCAAGCATTCGCTCGGATCTGACTGGGCAGGGGTCGCCCTTTGTGCTACGTACTTCAGTGTTCCGCTTACCCTCTCTGTTGTGTGGATCGGGTTTCACCCAGAAGCCTTCCTTCCCCTGTTTCTCCTGTCGGCTTTCTACGCTGCGGAGCGAAAAAAGTATCTTCTTTTCCTCGGATGGTGGATCGCAGCCCTATCCACCGTTGAGACGATCGTACCCTTCATGCTCCTCTTCCTTTGTGGCTGGGCAATCGCACTCTGGCTCCAAAAGCCCTACCACTGGGGGGTAACCCACAACGTGGAGCGACGGTTGGTGCTGGTGGCACTAGAGATTACGGTTGCTTGGATGGTGCTCGCGTTGGTGGTAATCCGAAGCTTTTCGTCGATCGGAGGGATGTTCGGGTCGTCGCTGGCCTCCCAGTGGACGATCCTGGGGGCTAGCTCTGGCCTCTCAATCCCGCTACAAGTTGTTCTTCACCCGGGGTCCGCATTCCGGGCATTTGAGTTTCAGGAGGGGATGAAACTCCTGTACCTTTTGGTGCTCTGCGGATCCTTTGCCTTCCTCCCACTGGTTGGGGATCTTCGGTTCACCCTCCCGTGGGCGGGCTGGAGTGCGCTCGCGACTCTTTCCAACAACTTGGACTTCTACACGCTCGGTGTTCACTTCATCGCCTATCCGTTGCCGTTCCTGCTCGGGGGGGCCATATCTGGAATCCCGCGCGTGCGGAAGGCGATGATTCGACTCGCGCGGTGGTGGGGACGGCGTGCTCGTCTTCACCTGACGGCGTCAAATATCAAGAGCTGGGTTAGCCGACTCTCGTTGACCGGGCTTGTGGTTTGTGCCCTGGTGAGCGCATCCTTGGCAACGCCGCTACTCCCTAGTCCTGCCGTTTCATTCAATCCCCAACTCAACTATGGATGGCCCACGACCACAACCCACGAAGAGTATGTCGAGCAAGTGGTCCACCTGATCCCTAAGGGATCTTTTGTTGCGACCACGATCGACCTTTTCTCTGAGGTCTCATCCAGTGACAAAGCGTACGTCATCCCCGTGCGTCCGGGTACAGGGGCGGACCAA
>JAKBKR010000054.1 GCA_021832495.1 bacterium
CGGGATGAAATCGTTGAAGCTGGCGAGGTGGTGGTTGACCGCGGAGCGTTCCTTGAAGAATGCGCTGATGATCTCTCGCATGTTCCTTTTCCTCCTAACTGAACCTAATCGAGCCGTCCTTCAGTGATGATACGATAATGGATCGTGCGGCCTGCGGTCGGGGAGATCCGTCGGATCTCCACGATGCGGCCCACAAGGTTCTCGTTCGCAGCGATGGCTGCGCGGTACGTGGGGTCGTTGGCCAGGCCCGGGTCGTAGAGCGTGATCTTGGGCAACCGGTCCGGCGTCGTCGCGAACTGGGCCATGACCTTCATGCCTTCCTCATGCGTGAGGAGGACATGCTCGGGGACCATGTTGTGGCGGACAAAGTCGGTACCCTGGAGCGCATCCTTCGGATTCGCCCCCTTCTTCTTCGAGGTTTTCGCTGGCATCTTTTCAACACTCCTTGGAATGGGAAATGGGGCGGGCCCGCGGGGAGTTCCGGAGAGGGAGCCGGTACGGCTCCCCACCTTTCGAACCCCGGACCAACCGGTTAAAAGCCGGATGCTCTGTCCCGGGCCAGGGCTGGTGCCCAGCGGCCTGCCGGGCTGAGCTACGGACCCACCCCAACTTCACGGCAAACTCTCCAGGCGGCTTATCACAGACCAGAGAGACGTACGGCCATGCACGGGAAGGTTCGAATCGTTTGCAAGATCGTCCAGGATGCCGACGGCGCTGGCCACCCGAACATCGACGGCGACCGTCTCCTTGTTCAGCGCTTCGAGGGCGCCTTGGATCCCCCGACGGAGGTTTCGAGGGAGGGAGGTGTCCTGGGTGAGCTCTTGCAGGAGGTCGAGCACCCCCTTCATCGACCCGACGGCAGCGGCCGAGGGGGTGTCCGAGGCCTTCCCGATCCCCCCAGCGGGGACCCCTTGAACCGGAGTAGATGAAAGATTCATGCCGTGGCCTTCCGTTCTCCGCTCTCCTTGTACGACGTGACCACGAGGAGGGTCTTCGACTCGCGGATACCCCGTACGTCGGGAAGGCGATGAAGCACGAACTCCTTGAGGTCTCCGTAATGCGGGAAGCGGACCTTGAGGAAGATATCGATGTCCCCGGTGACCAGATAGACATCCTCCACTTCGCTGAAACGGGACACTTCGATGGCCACATGGTCGGCCTCGGTGGTCTCCACCTTGAGCCCGATGATGGCGACAACGGTGTCCTCACCCCAGACCTTCGTGAACGCACCTTCGACCGCCGTTCCTACCGGAGACTTGTCCTTGTTGTTCGCCATAATCAGAACCGAGGGTTCACCGGGGAGGGAGGGATTCCACTTCTTCTCGGAGGTCGTCGATCACCATGTCGATGAGCGCGGTGGGAGACACGGAGCGGTATTCCCGGCGGCCGTTGGCCTCGGAAGCGACACGGGCGACCAAGCCTCCGCTCGTCCGGATGAATTCAACGTTGACTATGAGCTCGTCCACCAATGGGAACCCCCGTACCCGCTCTCTGGGGCACTCATCCTCCCTATTAAGCCTTTTGGTCGATTTGCGGTCGAAGCTACTCGCGGCGGCCGTGTCCAACTCTGGAAACGGAGAGTTGATAGGCATGGAAGCTTCCACAAACCGATGGCCTCGATAGTGCATCTCCAGGAGGCCGTGGACTCCTGGTGGGTTCGTCGCACTCCGCAACTAAAGGTGGTCTTCCGAGTATTGTTCGGTGTCATCTGGGGCATCGATGGCTCCCTGAAGTTCGCTCCGGGGCTGGTCAGCGCCTTCCCTCAAATGGTCTCGAACGCGTCCCAAGGGCAACCGGCTTGGCTCTCGGGATGGTTCTCGTTCTGGCAGGCCCAGGTGTCTGCCAATCCTGCCCTTTGGGTCTACTCTACGGGCATCTTCGAGTTGGCTCTCGCGTTGGCGCTCTGCCTGGGTATCCTCCGGAAGTTAGCCTACACCGGCGGGATTCTACTTAGCTTCGTCATCTGGGCTGTTCCCGAGGGATTTGGAGGGCCCTATGGGCCAGGGTCCACAGACATTGGTACCGGGGTCATCTATGCGATGGTCTTCCTGATGCTCATGGTGATCAGCGCTACGTATGGCCCGAGCACCTGGAGCGTGGACTACTACCTTGAACGCCGGTGGCCGTGGTGGGCTCGGCTTTCCGAGATCCGGTCACCCCGGCAGAGCCCCGCTGCGATTCCCGACAAAGCATGAATCGAGCTGTCGCCCTTCTCCGGGCGATCAACGTGGGGGGGAACGTCGTGGCGATGCAGGACATTGCGCGCTCTTTCCTCCGACACGGCCACAAGGAGGTGGAGACTTGGCTCCGGACCGGCAACGTGTCTTCTCTCCTTTCCAGGGCCGGTCGACCGGCCTTGATGCGACGATCGAGGCGGACCTATACAAAGACCTTCGGTTGAAGACCACGGTGTTGGTCCGTTCGGAGAAAGAGATTCAGAACGTCATGGATCGGAATCCGTTCCCGGCAGAAGCCCAGGAGGACCCGAGCCACCTTATCGTCTACTTCGTGCGCGAACCCCCTGCGAAGGGTGCTCTCGACACGCTCGTTCGGGCGCACGGAGGACCGGAACGCCTGAGCATGCCCTACGACCATCTTTACGTGGTGTACCCCAATGGGATCGCACGATCTAATCTGACCTTGGACAAGATAGAAAGGGCGTTGCAGACTTCGGGAACGGGGCGAAACTGGAACACGGTTTGCAAGCTTCGGCAGCTTTGCGCCCATTGACAACGTACCCATTCTCGCTTCCGCACGCGATGTGAAGGGGACCTCTTACGATGTCAGCCGGTCATTGGGTAGTGGCCGAGCGTCGGGCCCCCTTCCGCTGGTGGTCCCCCGAAAGTACCGGGCCGTGGTCGGGACCGATGAACTCCCACCAGATACCGTCCGGGTCGGACACATAGACGAGGCGCATCCGTCCATCGGGAAGTTCGTAGCGTGTCTTTCCTCCTGCGCGCCGGGCCAGGGCTACCCAGCGGGTCAGGTCCGGAACGGTGATGCCGAAGTGATCGAACTCCGAGCCGGTGCGATACCGTTCGTGGTACGGGGTACGGGCAGGATAGAAATTGAGCTCCAAGCGATGGTGCGAGCCAGGGAACTTCAAATGGACCCACACTCCACCATGGTCCATGACGCCGCGGCGGAAGACCTTGAAGCCGAGCACCCGATAGAATTTCAACGAACGTTCCAGGTTGCGCACCCGGATGCCCGAGTAAAAGAACCGGGCCTTGGAGACCATGGTTTTGCCACGGGCGTGGAGATGATAAGGGCAGCGGTTCGACGGTCAATGCTCTTTGCACGACCTGCCCGTCACGAGGTCTGTCCAGTGCGCCTCCGGGACGGGCGATCCGACCTATTGGACGTCCATGAAGTCCATCTTGAGGATCGACCGGACCCATCCCAACGAGTCCCGAAGGAGCGACACGGCGATTTCAATCCCGAACCAGGCGATGGCTACCACATTGAAGAGTCCCGCCCACAATCTCAACACAGGAAGTCCCTCAAGGTCCGCATACACCCGGACCGCCAGAGTGGACTCGATGAGCACGAACGGCAGGTAGAATGTCTTCCGGAACTTGACCTCCCGACGCAGGATGACCCGGAGAATGACCATCGAGTGGGCCATGATCATCGAGAAGACGAACCCGAGGAAGATGGAGTGAAGGAAGGCGTCGTAGACGAGGTAGGGCAAGGTCAACCCACCCCATATCGCTATGACCGCGGCCTCCAGGAGCCAAACATACCCCGACAAGAGACAGAGTGCGACGAACCGTGTTCCCCCAGACTGCCGGACATTCAACCGCGCGATGTCGAACCGGAGCAGCCAGAGCCCGAGGCCCGTCAGGCCGGCGACGGCGCTCGACACCCCCCAGGCGAAGTCCCAAAGGCTCAGGACGGGCGCTAAGATGATGAGCCCCGCGGAGAGCGTGAATGTCGCCTGTCGGAAACGCGAAGAAGCGAGCACCCGGGCGAGCTCGAGCCGTTCGGCGGCGACCAGCAGGACCAAGAAGCCGACCCACCACAGCACCATCCATGGGACCTGGCCACTGACCCACCACGCCACGTTACCCATCAGGAGGAGCGCGGCACCGGCCAGCATCACGCCGGAGTGAAGGGCCGGTTGCCACCGATAGATCATGAGGAAGAGACCGGTCAGTCCTGCGCCGCTTGCAATCCAGACCGCGCCCGAGAAGAACTCCCCCCTGGGGACGAGCAGGAAGAGGGCACCGGCCCCCGAGAGCATCGGCACCACAAGCGCCCAGCGTCGGTGGACCGCCACGGCCCGTTCGAGACCGATGAGCGTGGCGAGGACCCCGTTCACCATGATGGGCCCATGCATCTCCTCAAAGCCCGGCGACGGCATCGCCAAGCTCCACCCGATGAGATCCAGGGCAGCCCACAAACCGAGCGCCACTGCGATGAGCGCCAGCGGGACCGGGAGGAGCCGCAGACGCTCGCCCGGCCGCATACCTGGGCCGACTACGGTCGCGAAACAGGCAGCGGAGTGCGTGGCTCCGGAGAGATCCGCCCGATCCGGACCCTCCAAGTCAGTGGGCCTGTCTCCACATAGGTCCAAGAGAAGGTCCCGTTTCGCTCCGCGAGGAACTGGTAGTAGAGGGGCTTCGGGTCATGGTCGTTCACCAAGAGGAAGCTTTGCCCCTCCTTCAGGGCCTCAAAGGCCCCGAAGATCATCGGATGCTTCTGAGGGGCAGGAACGGGCCGTACGTCGATCACGCGCTCGCTATCTTCTTTGGGTCCGGACATGATGATCTATCCTCGATGGGCCCACACCCTCTTTTAGCTAAATCCCGTGTACGAACCGGTTCGGAGGAAAAAGTATCCCGGGCCATTCCGTCATCTAGCCGATGACGATATCGAAATCCTACCGTCCGTTCCTCGTGGCTGCGCCCGTGCATCTGATGGCCTGGGGTGCGCTCTGGGACCTTTCCGGGCGCTGGGGCCTTCCGACCGTGACGTGGGATGCTTTCCTTTGGCTCTTTGTGATCGGTTTCGTCGGATGTACCATCTTGGGGTTCCTTCTGCATCTCTTCCCCGCCCTCGCCCGAAGGCCTATGGTTCCGCCTCACGACCGCGGTGTTCTCTTCGTACTGACCGAGGCCGCAGTGGTCCTAGGGACGGTGGGTCTTGACGGGGCACCGTGGGTTTGGACCGCAGGCTCCGCGCTCTGGATGGGAACGGTGCTGCTTTTCGGGAACCATCTTCGACTGTTGCTTCGGACCCCCGCCAAGACTTCGGTTGCGACGACGTACCCGACCGATACTCAAGTCCTGCCGCTCGTGCTGGCCTCCGTGGCGTTCGCAGCACTGGCTGCGGGCTTCTGGCTCGTGGCAGCGCTCGTCCCAGCCTTGGCTGCCGAACCCGGGGTAGGTTTGTGGGTGGCGGGGCTCCACTTGTACCTCTTGGGACAGGGGGTGCTGCTCATTCTCGGTGTGAGCCTCTTTCTGGTCCCGCGTGCCCTGAGCGCCCCCGTTCCCCTTAGGATCTTTCGGCCAGTGCCCCCCCTTGCAATGGCCGGTGCCATCCTGGTACCTTTGGGCATGCTCTGGCTTCCAATCTCGGCATTCTACTTGCTAGCGTTGCTGGCGCTCCCGGAAGCGCTCGCTGCGACACTATACGCTATCGGACTGGGCGTGCTGCTCGCCCGCGCCCGGACCCCCAAACCCCAGGCGACTCTCTTCCTTGTGGCGGCCCTGTTCCTCCTGCTGGGAGGGGGGATCGGACTTGCCATGTCCCTCACGGGAGACTTCACATGGATCGGGGCCCATGCGCTCGTCAATCTCTTCGGGTTCGTGGGGATCATGATCATGGGGATGGCGTTCAGCATGATCGCTCCGTTCCAGTTCATCACGCATGCCTGGACCATCCGGGCGATGCGCCTGGAACTGGGGGTGCTCGCTGCGGTCGCCGGATTGGCTACGGTCGTCCCGCTCGCCTCGGCTGGGCTTGGAGGAATGGCCTCGGAGCTGATCGGGGCCCTTGTGGTCCTTGCCGGCGGGATCTTATGGACCGGATCCGTCCCGGTACTCGACTATTCTGGCGCGCGCGGAGCGGTCTCCCCAAAGAATCATTAGACCACGGGCTATCTTCCCGCGACCGAATGCCCCGAACCACAACCCCGTCCACCCTGGTCTGCCGGCTTCGGGTTCCGCTGCCCGAAGCCGCTTGGATCTCGAAGTTCTCGATGGCGCATCCGGACATCACCGTCGAGATCCTGGGCCATCTCATGAGCGGGAAGGGGGAAGCGACGGTGGGACTCTCCCTCCGCGGTGAGGGCGCAGAGGGGATGCGCGGACCGATGGCCGCCATTCCGGGGGTCCGCGAGGTGGAAGTAGTGGAAGTACGTTCCGGTTCGACCGAGTACCGTGTGGTCCACACGACACCCAGCCTGCTTCCGAACTTGGCCGACCTCCACCTCATGCCCCGCTTCCCGTTCCTCATCCGGGAAGGGCAGGCCACCTGGGTGATCGCGGCCTCGGAGGACCGGATACGCGAGCTCTATGCCCGCCTCAAGGCAAAGGCGCCGGGGGTAGTGATCGAGTCTTTGAGGCACCCCCACAGCCAGGGTGACCTCGGGCTCCTCACTCCGCGCCAGCGGACGGTCTTCGACCGGGCCATGGCGGAGGGGTACTACGAGGTCCCCCGTAGGGTCACCTTGACCGAACTCGCCTCGGGACTTGGCGTTGCCAAGTCGACCTTATCCGAATCGTTGGCCACGATCGAGCGTAAGATCTTGAAGGAAACGGCGGACCGTGGGAATCGGCTGACGTGAGCATCCCGTCCGTCTCCCACGGGGAGACCAGCAGTCAGTTAACGGGACCTATTCCTCTAACAACTCCCGTAAAACGCTCGCATTGCAATGTTCGGCATCCTTCGCCGCATAAAGGAGAGTGACCGTTCCCTTCCGACCTTCTTCCCGCACTCGCGCGATCAGAGCGTGTTCGGCCTGGAGCTCGTCACGGTATCGCTTACGGAACTCCGGGTAACGTTCGATCTTATGGCTGAACCACTCGCGGAGTTCCGCGGACGGTGCGAGGTCTCGGAGCCACTCGTTCACGTGGGCGGCGTCCTTTGACACGCCGCGTGGCCAAAGTCGGTCGATGAGGTACCTTCGGCCATCCTCGGGGGAGAACGGCTCGTATATCCGCTTGGTGCGGATGGCCATGGTTCTCACCTATTTCCGCAGGAACAGTGGTGGAGCACGGAACTCGTCAGTTCCTTTCCCTCGGGCGTAGTGGAGAAGATCTGATCGAAAGCTGGATAGTAGAGGCCTTCCTCGCGGGCATTGTGGGTGCCCAGGGTGTTCCGGAGCTCGGTCTCGTCCGATTCGGAAGGAAGGCGTCCCGAGGCGGCCGCGGCCCGGATGTTGCCCAGTCGCTTGCGGATCTCCACGTGCTCCTCCCGCATCATGGTCACGAGATGGCCCACGGTGTCCCCCCGCGTGCGCAAGCTGTAGGGATAGAGGAAATCCTCTTCGATCTCGATGTGCTCATCGAGTGCTTCCACGAACGCCAGGTACTTCTTCCGTGCGGCGTCCGGGTCGGTGTCCCGGAGTTGGACCGCCGCTACCCAGAGCTCGTCGATCTCATCATGGTCGTGCGTCAGGATCTCCTCGAGTGTACCGGGCGGCTTCTCTTTCACCATCGTCAACTCTTCCACGGAAAGCACCTTAACAGAAGAACATCTCCCGCGACACTAAAGGCTTCCTGCCGAAACGGTTCGGTCGAACTTCCTTAAGCTGTCCCGACGTTCCAAGAAGGGATGAGGGGAGGATAGGCGAACATGGGGACCGATCGGGGAACGGGTCGATGGGAGCGGGGCGAACGGTATCTGACGGACGAGGTTCCGGGGTAGCGTCTATGGTCGATGTCAAGGTCCAGATCGAGAAATGCACCGGTTGCCGGCATTGCTTTGACGTGTGTCCCGTGAGCGTTTTCGTGATGCATCCGCGCGCAGAGTTCCCTCAGGTGGTGGATGATCCCGAGGTGGCGGCCAAGTTCCAGTTCCGGGAAGAAAAGTCCGTAGCCGAGAATGGTTCGGCCTGCATACTGTGCAATGCCTGTCTCTACGAGTGTGAAGGAAGTTGCATCACGATATGGGATGACGAGGGGAACATCTTCCAATCCACGTACAAGTGACGCCCGTTCGAAACGTTGATGGCCGCGGGGCAATGGGCACGATGCGCGGTGGTCCCGACAGGCCCCATCCGGACCCCCAAGGTTGGTACCTGCCCTCGAAGGTCCCGCAATTACCGGAGGATGGGAAGCGATGGTGACCCTCGACGAGGTCATCCTCTTCATCCACATCTTGGGGGCTACCATCTGGGTCGGGGGGACCCTCAGCTTGGGCATTGTGGCGGCGGCCATGGGTTCCATGCTCCGGGACCAGCCCGCCCTGTATTCCCGGGTGATGAGCCGCGTGGCCCGGTCCCTGGGATGGACGATGTGGTTTGCCCTCATCGTGACGGTTTTGACCGGGCTTTACAACCTCACCTGGTTCCTCCCGGTACTGAATTGGTCCGCCATTACCAGCTCCCCATGGCTCGAGGCCAAGATTTTCCTCGTCTTCTTCCTCGTCCTCGCAAGCGGTGTCCACAGCTTCGTCCTGGGTCCATCACTGCGAAAGCGGGCCGAGCGCCACCCGCCCGCGGCCGGAATCGCTCGGTGGCGCCGGTGGGACCGGGGGATATCCATTCTCTCCCTCGCTTTGACCCTCGGAGTGCTGTTCGCGGCCGTCATGCTCGCCAATTGACGATCTCAGGGCGACGAGTGCATCATTCCCCACAGGGGGCTTCGCACGGCCGAAGCTCTTCCCCTATAGAGGGTTCTTCATGGCGGCGTGCACGTCCCGGTTCGTCCGTGTCCAGTGGCGGGGCGAGGAGAACGGGCGGTGAACATGGGCCTGTATCGGTGCCAAGGTGCAGGGGATACCCGATTTTCGCAAGGTGGCCCCGAACCAGAGATCCTCGAGGAGGGCCTTCGGGTTGAACGCATGGGCTTCGGCGACCCACCGGCGCACCACGATGCAGGGTCCAATGCTCGCTGGCCACAAGTGCAGGTGATTGATCCCGTTGATGAAGACCACTCCGAGAGCGGAGTACGGGTCCCCGGTGCGGTTGACGTAGCGTGGCACCCAGAAGGCCTCTCGGTCGGGACGGCCGCGGAACCAGTGGAGGTCCCCTTCGACCCGCGTATCGTTGTCGACGAAGAGCACCACGTCGCTTCGGTTGCCTGGGGGCAGGGAGGAGAAGCCCACGTTCTTTGCATTGCTCAGCCCCCGTACGGTCGAGATCACGACATCGTCCACCCCACCCTTCCGCAAGGATGCGCATGTCTCCAATGCCCATTCCATCTCCGCTTCTCGGGTCGGAACGACCCCATACATACGGACGGCGGACGCGGCGGGTGGCGAAACGCCGTTGGGCGTCGCTACCGCGCACATCGATTAGTTCCCCGGGCAATCCACCGGGACCGTGTCCCGTTCAGTCCAGGGGCGAAAGGGTCCATGGCTCTCTCGGAAGCTGCGCACCGTGCCTCCCACACGATAGACCGTGCACATCACTTCCATATTTCACTCTCGCTATGTTTGGCGTCCCCTGGGGGGCCATGGGCAGCAGCT
>JAKBKR010000055.1 GCA_021832495.1 bacterium
GTCGTCGCCGTCTTGACCTTGGACCGTTCGATACCGGAGTATGCGGGTCTCTTCCTTGGCGGGTTGCTAGTGCTGTACCTGGGCCGGTTGCTCTCACTGAGCTACTCCATCCGGGACGGGGTATTGCGGGCCCAACGGCTCTTCGGAACTCGGCATGCCGAGCTCAAGGACATCCGCAAGGTGGAGCCACGGTCGCTCCGGGACATTTCCCCGGTGTCCTTCGTGGGCGGGTGGGGTTGGCGGTCCCGGATGTGGTCCCCCGTCATCGGGAACTTCGACAATCTCTCATCGATACACCGGGGACTGATGATCTACGCAGGCGAGGTCCCGTTCTTCATCAGCCCCCGGGACCCGGACGCCTTTCTAGATGTGTTGCAAAAGGAGACCGGTGAGAGTTTGATACCGGACTAATGGGCCCGGGTTCTTCTCTTCGAACCGGGGCATTCGAGGAATCGTCGGTACGTCCCAAAGCACTCCTCGAGAGAACGGATGTCCACATGCTCGTCGGTCCCGTGCACCCCGCCCCCGCCAGGCCCATAGATGATGGTGGGAGCGACCCGGGCGTAGGCATTGAAGTCACCAACAGCGTGCTCGTGCATCAAGAGAGTCCTTCGGATCCCTCCGTGTGCCGTCGCATCCAGCCACCTTCGGACGAGCGGAGTACGGCTCGCACGATAGGGGTCAGGCCACGGTGTGGATCGCGGTACGAGGGTCAGCGAGGACTGGACCCCAGGGAACCTTCCCCGGGCAGTACGAAGTCGCCGGTGGAGCCACGCATCTCCCTTGCGCTGGACAACCCGCGTACGGAACACCTGCTCGAATCGTGCCCGAGCCCCGGTGGGCAAGCTCACGCCCCCCCCTCCAGTGGTATGTAATTCGGTCACCGAAAGGCTTGCGGGGATGCCCGAGAAGAACGTTAGCAACGCTTCGACTGGGTTTGGTTTCCGGTCCAGATGGCCTTCGGCGTGGCCCCCCCCAGAGTGGAAATTCACCTCCCAGGCCCGTCGGCCCGAGGCCGACAAGGCCACATGCTCCCATGTGGGTTCCGGCACGATGATGAGATCGGGGTGGAACCACCTTTCCCGCACCAGGCCCCAGGCTCCTGAGGAATCTCCCTCTTCGTCCATCGTTACGATGAGGCCGATGTCGAAGTCCGGAGGTACCGGCCCGTTCCGGAGGAGCCAAAGGCAGGTGGCCAGACCCGAATGCATATCCAGCGCTCCTCTTCCGTAGAGCCTTCCCCCCCGAAGCGTACCCGGAGGGTACCGGACCTCGGTCGACCGGGAGACCGTGTCGACATGCGTGCCGAACAGGACGAGGGGAAGTTCCCGCCGATGTTGCGGGAGGTAGACCTCGGCGTTCGGCACCGTACGGATCACCCATGGGGCGGCATGGTCCCTTCGACCCATCAGGTACCTGCGGACCTCGGCCAATCCTCGGGCGGGAGAACCGGATGTGTCAAGCCTCGTCAACCGGCGTACAAGACTATACAACTCCCTGCGTGCTCGGGATTCCAAGCGCCCTCACCCGGGCTCGGCAAACCCGAAGAGCTTTTGATGGGGCGCTCTACCTTGGATGGAGGGAGAGCGTGAAGGTCGGACTGCTCAAAGAGGGGAAGCTGGTCATGGCGGAGGCCCCTGAGCCTCAGCTCTCCGGCGGGGACATGGTGGTCTCCCTGCGCGCGTGCGGACTCTGTGGGAGCGACATCGAGAAGATCCGGGGACATTACGGGGCGACCGGACGGATCGGTCATGAGCCCGCGGGAATCGTCCGTTCCGTCGCTCCCGGAGTCTCCGGCTTTTCTCCGGGCGACCGGGTCTTCGTGCATCATCATGTACCCTGCTACACGTGCGAAGTCTGTCGCGCGGGCTCGTACACCTTCTGTCCGAGCTACCAGAAGACCAACATCGAGCCGGGCGGGTTCGCAGAGGCGTTCCGGGTCCCACCGGAGAACGTGGGCCGTGGGGCGGTCCTCCCCCTCCCATCTTCGATGAGCTTTGAAGAGGCCACGCTCATCGAACCTCTCGGATGCTGCCTCACGGCACTCTGGTCGACCCGGTTCCGTCCCGGGGACAGCGCGCTCATTCTCGGACTCGGGCCGATCGGTCTTCTCTACCTCCGGTTGTTGCGCACCGCGGGTGCGGGGCGGCTCGTGGGCGGCGATGTGTCCGCATTCCGCCGGAAGATGGGAGAAGCCTCCGGTGCCGACCGCACGTTCGATCCCACCCGGGAGCCCGTCGATGCATCCGGGGGGTTCGACCTGGTCGTCGTGGCGACCAGTGCCACCGCCGCGGTCGCGCGGGGGTTTACCGATGTGAGACCGGGTGGCACGCTCAACCTCTTCGGCCTTCCTCCCGAAGGTTCGCAGCTCCCCGTGGATCTTCAAAGGCTTTACCTAAAGGGGGTCCGCCTCATCCCATCGTACGCCACCACCGAGCACGGGACAAACCGGGCCCTCGAGCTCATCTCGAGCGGACGGGTGCCCGTCCGGGACCTCATCACGCATCGCGTCCCCCTGTCCGATCTCCCCCGGGCGGTGGAACTAGCGGCGCAGGTCGAAAGCACTATCAAGATTGTAGTTACTGCTTAATCGGTAGTGTTATATAGCTCCGGGGGCTCGGACCTCCCGGTGAAACAAGATGTCTCGACTAGTGCAACATGACGCCGTAGGGCCAGCGATCGTCAAGGTGGGCGACAAGACATTGGGGATCTGCCAGTGCGGGCTCAGCCGCACGAAGCCCTTTTGCGATGGCTCCCACAAGAAGGTGACGGACGAGAAGCCGGGTGTGATCTATCTCTACGATCTGGAAGGCCACCGCATCGTTCTCCACGACGAGTTCCCTACCCCGAAGCAGGTCTTCGAGAAGTAAGCACTTCTCGGTAGACCGCAAGGTAGCGGTCGACCACGACGTCCCAGTCCCAGCGACGGGCTTCGGACCTCGCCTCCTTGGCCATCCCTTCCCTGAGGGTCGGGTCAGCGGCAAGTTCGCGCAGGGAGCGGGAGAACTCCGCTTCCGTGGTCACCACTCTCCCCCCACCGGATTGGGCGAGCCGACGAGCGGCGCCGGCATCGAAGGCAACGAACGGCAGCCCTGAAGCCATCGCTTCGAGCACGCTCAGTCCGAACCCTTCGTACTGGGACCCTTGAACATAGAGGTCCGCCGACCGATACGCGGCCAGCAGTTCGGTCCGGGAGAGCCCCGCTCCCAAGAACTTCACCTCCACTCCGAGCCGGCCCGCCAACGCTGTCGTCTTCTCCCTATCGCACATAGAGCCGGGAACATCCCGGCCGACGATCACGAGAGCCATGCGGTCTTTGACGGGCTCCATCGACCGGACGATCCGGTCCACTCGCTTGTTCTCCCATAGCCCTCCCACGTACAAGGCCACGATGGGATGCGAGAGCGACCACTTTTCTCGCACCTTATCGATCGAAACTTCGTGTCCCTCGAATTCGACCCGATCGATCCCCTCCCCCACCACGTGCATCTGACCCAGCGGATAGTCCCAACGTTTCACCCGATCCGCTTCGGCATCCGTGAGTGCAAGGTACGCATCGAACGCCTTCAACCGCCCAGCAAGGTACCGCTCGAAGTAGACCCGGTTCAAGAAGGACGGGTTCATCGCCAGCTGGTAGAAATCATGTGGTGTCACGACCTGGGGGCCGTCGAACACGGGCGCCAGCGGGAAGTAGAAGTCCGCGCACCAGATCCGATTCCCGCTCAGGTGGAGGATATCGTAGTCCAGTCCCTTCAACGTCCGCCAATAACCCGCCGGTATGCGGAACCGGCCCCATCGACGCATCCCGAGTCGGACCACGTGAATGCCCTCGAAGATCTCCTCCGGTGGTACTCCGGGTTCTTGCTGGGTGAGGACGGTGACCTCGTTCCCCCGGCGGACCAAGGACCGGGCGAGGCCGAGCGTCCAGCGTTCCGTTCCCCCTTCCGCCGGTAGGAAACGGTGGTTGATGAGAAGGACCTTCATGCATGAGGGGCCCCGACCCCCTCTCGATGGTGCTGCGCTCTCACGAGGACCCCCTCCCTGCCGGCGCAGGGCTTGGAGGGAGATAAAGCCGCCATCCTTATCTCGGCGCCATCGTGCCCTAACGGCGGGTAAGATGCCGAGGTGGCTCAGACCGGTACGGCGCGAGTCTGGAAAGCTCGTGGAGTTTTCTCCTCGGGAGTTCAAATCTCCCCCTCGGCGCTTTCCCCCGAACCCGGCACTCCCGGGCCCCTCCCGGTGAATCGTTCATGTCGGACCCTCGCGATCCTGCAGCGTTGATCCCATGGTTCCATGGGCTCACGGGCTCCCCTGCCTCTCAGCTTACCGAACTGTGCCGGCGGCTCCGCCGGGACCATCCGCACTACAATTGGGTCGGCGTGTACGTTCTCGAAGGGAACGAACTTGTGCTCCGGGCCTGGGACGGCCGGGAGGCGACCGAGCATGTCCGGATACCGGTCGAGCGGGGGCTCTGCGGCATGGCCGTCCGGGAAGGCCGGACGATCACCGTGGGAGATGTGGACTCCTCACCCGAGTACCTTGCCTGCTTCCCGTACACGAAGAGCGAGATCGTCGTCCCGGTCTTCGACCGAGGGAATGCCGTGGGGGAGATCGATATCGACGGGGATGTGCGGAACGCATACACCCCGGTCGACCAAGAGTTCCTCGAGGAACTCGCCGGGGCGATCGCCCCGGTGGTCCAAGCGCTTCGGAATCCGTAACCTTGGGAGGTGTGCCCTGTGGGCTTTGCTACGGAGGGTGGGCCACGGAAAACCTTTGCAATCTTCGGAGAAGGAATCCCACGTATTGTGCCCGAAGCTCCTCGGCAGGAACGGGTGTGACGGCCACGGCTCCCTTCCGGGATAGACGAAGTGCCTCCTCCCGGATGTGCCGCAACGCCCGGGAGAGTTCGTCCACGATGGGCACGTGAGCGGCCAGTGTCGTCCTAGAGAATGGGTTGAGATCAATGGAGATGACCGTCTTGCCCGCCTGGACCAAGGCCTGGGCTCGATCGCCATCCTCGAGAGGGACGAGGACCGTGTCCGCCCGCAGGATGCCTTCGGGGTCGACCCAGCTCCGGTCCGAGGCCAACCCTCGAAGCCGGGCGGTGGGATGGACACCATAGACGGGGTGGACACCGGCTTCCGAAAGCGCTTGTTCGACCAGCTGCGCCCTCCGTGGAGTACGGTGGAAGAGGTTGACCTCGACCTTCAAGTGCGGGATGGCCCGTGCCAGCGCGGCCACCGGTCGGGCACCGAGCGCGGCCACGTTCCCGTTGACCGAGAGCACGGGACGTCTAGCCTGCATCAACCGGGCGGCGGCGATCCGCTCGGCCGTCCGGGCCACCGGGGTCGTGCGCTCGCCGAACAAGTAGTCGAAGGCTTCGCCCCGCCCTTGAGCGATCAGCCCTTCCGGGACGAGGAGCCCTCGTTCCATCTGGTGGGCGAGATAGGCCCGGGTGACGAGGCTGCGGTACCGGGGGTGGGAGCGCGGGATGTTCGCCATGGGCTCAGCGCTTCAAGCCGAGCAGTTCCCGGGCGACCACGAGCCGGCGTATCTCGCTCGTGCCGGCCCCGATCTCGAGGAGCTTAGCGTCGCGCATCAATCGCTCCACCGGATAGTCCCGCATGTACCCGTTACCGCCAAAGACCTGGATGGCGTCCAGGGCCACCTGGGTGGAAGCCTCGCTCCCAAACGTGAGGGCGGTGGAAGCCTCGCGGTTCGTCCGGGGATCTCGGGTCACGGCGGCGAGCGCATGGTATAGGAGAAGTCGGGAAGCAAGGGCCCGGGCGTACATGTTGGCGATCTTTTCCTGGACGAGCTGGAACGACCCGATCGACTCTCCGAACTGTCGGCGGTCCCGGGCATACGCTATGGACAGGCTCAGGCACTCCTCCATGATACCGACCGGGATCGCCGAGAGCACCGCTCGTTCGATGTTCAGCCCGCTCATGACGACCCGGGCGCCCTCGTTCTCCTTCCCCACGAGGTTCCCGACGGGGACCCGGACGTTCTCCAACGCAAGTTCACCCGTGGGCGAACCGCGCATCCCCATCTTGTCGAGCTTGCGCACCACGGAGAACCCCGGGTACTCCTTCTCGACGATGAACGCGGATATCCCGTGGCTGCCCTTCTCCGGGGAGGTCTTCGCATAGACGAGCAGGATGTCAGCCACCGGGCCGTTCGTGATGAAGAGCTTGCTCCCGTTGAGCACATAGTGGTCTCCTTGGCGCTCTGCGCGGGTCCGGATGGACATTGCGTCGCTCCCGGATTCGGGTTCGGTCAGGGCGAGAGCGCCGATCTTCTCGCCCCGGGCGAGAGGGGGAAGGTAGCGTTGTTTGAGCTCATCCCCCGCGTTTCGTGCGATATTGTCCGTGCACAGGTTGGAGTGGGCTCCGACCGTAAGGGCGAAGGCGGGCGAGACCCGAGCCAGCTCTTCGAGGATCACCGCCTGTGCGAGATACCCCATCCCCGAACCGCCGTAGGTCTCCGGAACGGTGGCGCCTAGGAACCCCAGGTCCCCGGCCATACCGAACACCTCACGGGGGAAGTGCTCTTCCCGGTCCATCCGTTCCGCGACCGCGGCGAGGTGCTTCCGGGCGAAACCCCGAACGGCATCCCTCAGGGCGCTCTCATCCGGGGAGAGTTCGAAGTCCATGGCCCGGGGAGAGCCCCTGGGGCCTTAATCTTGGCGTGATGAAGGGGGGGCGGTCGGTTTCGAGTGGAATCGTGGGGCGCCCCGAAGGACGACCCCTGCCTTTCCGATGGAGCTTCCGCCGAGACGCGGGGGTCGTCCTCGGCCACCGTGTGCTGGTTTCACACTCCCTGTCTTCCACTGGAGCGATGGCTTTAATTGGTTTGTCTGCCAATTGTCAGACAAATGGCAGACGCTCTCGCCCCAGAAACGGTCCTCCACGACCTCCGCGTTCGGATGGAAGGTGAGGAGAAGAGCCCGTGGACCGTGAAGCAGTATCTCTCCCTGGTCCGGGAATTCCTCGTGCATGTGAACAAGGCTCCGTCCGAGGTCACCGCCTTGGACGTGCAACGCTACCGCGAGTACCTGGTCCTTGAACGACGGTACGCCAAGGCTTCGGTGTACCTGGCCCTCCGGGCGATCGGGTACTTCCTGCGGGCGAACGGCTCCCATGTCTCGGATGCGGTGGAAGTCCCTCGGCGGTCACAGCGGCTCCCGAGCTTCCTCAACGAGGAGGAGACCCACCGGCTCCTTGCGACCACCGACGGGGACCCCCGGGCGGCCGCGATCCTAAGGCTGTTGTGCTACGGCGGGTTCCGGGTCGGTGAGCTTTGCAAGCTGGAACTGAGCGACGTGGACCTCGAGAGCTCACTCATCCGGGTACGCCGGGGGAAGGGAGACAAGGACAGGGTGGTCGTCATCGACGAGTCCGCCGTGGAAGCGCTCCGCGGTTGGCTCGAGAAGGCCCGGGCGGAGGGCCAAGAGGGCCCGAGCCTCTTTGGCGTCGTGCCTCGGACGGTGGAGCGGATGGTAAAGGACCACGCCCGCTCGGCCGGGCTCCAAAAACATGTGACCCCGCATACCCTCCGTCACACGCTCGCCACCACATTGCTCCGACATGGGCTCGACATCCGCTTCATCCAAAAGCAGTTGGGACATGCGAGCGTGGCCACGACCGAACTCTACACCCATGTGGACACGGAAGCACTGCAAGCCGCGTATCGGGCTGCGAAGCCGAAGTACTGAGCTCCGCCCACCCCTATTGGGCACCACCGGGATGCAATGGCGCTTTCAGCCCTGCGACCGGGTCGGTCGGCCCATCAACCGCTCCATGACCTTGGTGGTCGTCCGGAGGGTCATCTCGGTGATCGAGCTCACGCGGGCCATCTGGACCCGGGAAACCTTCTCCCCGTGCTGTTCAGAGGCAATGTAGATGAGGGCCGCAACGATGCCATGGGGGGAAAGTCCAGAGGCTTCGGGATGCTCGGCGGCCCGGTCCAGCATCTCCTCGACCGTGCCCCGCACGGCGGGTGAGAGGGCCAATTCTTCTGCGTAGCGTTGGAAATAGGTCCTGAGATTGGCGGGTGGTACCGGCTTCTCAAGCCCCCGGTTGAGGGCTTTGAACGCGCGCCCTACCTCCCAACGCTTGATCCCGGCCGCCGCGGCGATCTCGGAAAGGGCGTGGGGATTATCGTACTTCCGGCAAGCTGCATAGACGCACGCCCCGGTGATGGCGGGCAAACTGCGACCCCGAAGGACGCCCCGGATCATGGACTCCCGGAAGATGGTCTGGGCCTCTTCACGGAGGATAGGGGGAAGATCGAGCTGGGCTACGATGCGGGCGATGGCGTCTCGTGCTTCCGGGTTCTCTTGGGGACAGAGCTTGCCCCGGTGGATCTCCCGTTTCATGAGCCAACCCAGATGACCGTAGCGGTCCCGGGCGCCCTGGGAGAGCCGGCGGCCCTGGGCGTCACGGAGCCCGTTCATCGAACTCCCGAGGGCCTTCTGGAACGGTTGTGGCTTCACTGCAGGGCCCACGCCCCTACCCCCCTGTTCTTGGGCGTCCCTTTCGTTCTGGGGGAGGGTGTTGACAAAGTCAGGCTCGGACAACACGAGCCCGCACTCAGCACAGGCCAACTCCAGCAATTGGAGGTCCTTCTCGATCCTCGAGGAACCGCAGTGAGGACACTTGCGGCCGTTCTCCATGCTTATAAGAGAGGGGGGGAGGTGGATAAACCTTGCGCGCGGTCACCCTCCCAAGCCCGAAGGGGATCATCGGGGCCGTCGGCCCGGTCGGGTCGAGCTTTTCGGGCCTGGTTCTCCAATTTCGAATCCTCCGCAAGGTGCGTGCAGCGCCTTCCCCTATCATCATCTACCCCTCGGGGGAGGGTCTTCGACCCGGAGGAGTCCCGTCCCAGGGAGCGTTGTACTTTGCGCACCATCCCGACCTTTCTTTCGAGTGCAAGGGTTTATACGCTAGGGCGTTCATGATTATGCCGAAGAGGAGATGGCTCAACATCTTCAGACGACCATAGACACCGCCTCCCTCTCGATGGCGCTTCGGCGCAGTGTCGGACGTGAGAGCATGAGGATAGAGGACGCTGAGGCCATTGCCTCGCATATCCTCAACTTCTTCGGGTTCAACGAGCGCATCATCGACAACATCCTAGAGCCGGACGACCGGGACGTATTCTACATGCTCGAGGATTGCGGCCTGCTCGAGACCGAACGCGACGAGACAACGCTCTATGATGGCCGCGAATGGCGCATTCACTATTGGTCGATGCGGAAAGACCGGGTAATGCGCCTGGCGTCCGAGGAAGCCCGGGAAATGGAGATCGAACGGGCCCGGGAAGACCAGAGCGAGCCGGGAACGTACATCACGGCCCAGTCCATCTATCACGAACTCGGGGACGAGGTGTGGGCCCAGCGTCAACCGCAACAGGAAGAACAGGAGCATTGAGGCGCCGCTTCCTCATCGTTGTCCACCGGGTTCCCGTTAGTGCGGAGTTCACCCTCAACGACCTGGCGGGGTCGGGGGGGCGCATGGATGCGATAGCGAACTCTGTCACGGCGGCCTTCCTCTATTCGAACCACATGCGTCGGGAT
>JAKBKR010000056.1 GCA_021832495.1 bacterium
AAGCAGGGGTGCGGGCTACGGCAGATCCTTCTTCGGCGGAAGCAGAAGGTGGGAGCGAAGTGGAAGCTCAGGTGCCTGGCCGATGACCTGAGGAAGATCCACCGGGCAAGCCTCGGCTGAGGCGATCGAGGACCCGAGCGTTCGGGGCAATCTCGGCGACGAAGGTGGAGAATGCCCGGCTCACATCGCAAAGCGAGTAAGACTACAAGCTCCTGGATGTTCTAGCTCGGCGACGGCGCTCGGTTTCCCGGTGTGTCAGCCCCTAACGGGCGGAGGTTACGCCCGGGGCGTAGAGACCGACGGACCTGACAAAGTAGTGCGTCGTCAGGGCTGGGCGCGCCAGTACTCAAGCGTCTCTTCCAATGTCCGGTGGAAGGGGATTTGGGGGGCCCACCCCAGCTTCCTGAGCCGCTCGACATCGGCTAGGTGGACCGGCTCGTCGACCTTGCGAATCCGAGCGGGGTCTATTTCAGGGGTGACCGCCACTCGGGCAAGAGAAATCAGTTGAGTGAGAGTTTCCTTCACCTGTCTGGGAACCCCGCTCCCGATGTTATAGGCCCCTCCCGGCTCGCCTCGCTCAACGACGCATGTCATCGCCCGAATCGCATCCCGAACATCGGTAACATCCCGGGACTTCTCGAGGTTTCCTACATGTAGGGTTCCAGCCCGGCCCTCCCGTTCCAGCCCAACAATCTGGCTCGCGAAATCGTTCACTGAGTCACCGCGCTTCCCCGGCCCGGTCGTGCCGAAGATCCGGCACCGGAAAACCGGAATGTCAAAGCTTCGGAAATATTGATAGCAGAGAAGGTCGGCTGCCGCCTTGCTGGTGGCGTACGGACTTGTAGGCTTCAATGGGGCACTTTCCGGAGTGGGGATTATCTCCGGATCCCCGTACTCGGTACCGCTTCCCGCGAAGGCAAACCGGGTGCGAGGCGAATGGTAACGTAACGCTTCGAGCAGATTGAGAGTGCCGTAGAGGTTTGTCGTCATCGTGCCTTGAGGATCCGCCCAAGAAGGAATCACAAAGGCCTGACCAGCAAAGTGGTAGATGACTTCCGGCCCAAAGCCCTCAATGATCCGGTCGACTTGGGCTCGGTCCCGCACATCCATCGATTGGAGGCGCGTATTGGACGCATCCAAAGGACCCTCCTCTTTCTCCCGTGGGAGGTCTGTAGCAATCACCTCATTTTCCTGGGACCGGAGGTAACGGACCATCCAAGACCCCAGAAAGCCGCCCGCTCCTGTAACAAGTGCTCGCAACTTACCACCCTTTATCCTTCACTGGAGCAAATGGTAAAAGGGTTTGGGCATTCTAGGGGCCCTGGGGCGCTCCGATCGAATAATCCTTGACCGATCTCAACACGTAGCCGACGAGACCTGCTCGACAAAGAACTCTGACGGACACTTACTGTATTCTGTAAGTCCATGGCTATTCAAACGGAGCGGGTGGTGAGCTCCCGATGCCGCCAGACCCCCAACTCGTGGAGCACTTCTGGGACCCCCAGACGAAGTGGACCCGGAGGCGCTACCCGCGCTCCCTCGGCCAGGTCCGGCCTCGGTTCATTCGAACTGACCCCGCCCAGCTCCTCCTGGGCCTTCCGCTGGGGGGCCCCCACTTCAGCCTCCTCGCCCCCCGACCGTGACCGGCACTTTCACTCTTACCACAATGGCCAAGCCCTCAACGACCCGGGTGAGGAGATGCCATACGACCACTTCGCCGTTATCGGCGTCCGCTTCGTCCTCGATGAAAGAACCCGCTCCCCCCGAACCTCTCCTCTGACCCCCGCCACCCTCTTGCCACCCCCGCCCTGTGCGGTCTGTGGAACCTCCCCCGAGGCCCAAGGGCGACGGGAACCCCACTCCCTCCACAGCCTCGAACGCCGCGGTTGATAGCGCTCGACCAGGGTGTACCCCCGGGGACATCCCGATCCCGCTCGAAGCCCCTCCCTTTGCCACGCCCTGCCTGTTCCCCTACTGTAGTCAGATTCGACTTTTCGGAGCAGAAGCTCCAGGCACCGCTCTAGGACGGTTGTGTTCTCTCGCTCGCCCAGAGGGCGTCGCCTGACACTCGGTCGAGTTCCTAGTGCTCTAGAAGTCCGTGGCGTTACTCCTTGACGGCGGATCGACTGACGGTATTATAGCCGGGCTCGTCTATCGGTGGAGGAAGATGAGGGTGGGGCCGGTCTTCGGGCAGATCAAGCAGGGTGGGAGGTTACGGCAGTTCCTGCTGCGAGGGAAGGAGAAGGTCGGAGAGGAGTGGAAGCTCTGGTACATGACCCGGAATCTGAGGAAGCTGCACGCAGCGAGCCTCGGCTGAGGCGATCGAGGACCCGAACGTTCAGGGGAATCTCGGCAACGAAGGTGGAGAATGCCCGACTCACACCGCGAAGCGAGTAAGACTAGTGCCGCACCCACAAACAGCGTTTGACCTTCGGAACCCTCACTGGTTGATGTGACGTGTTCAGTTCCTTCATCGCCCCTTGGATGGCCCGCCCGAGCGACCGCCAGTCGCGGTAGTCGCTCCCGGTCAGCGCCTTCTGCCGCACGCTCCGGAAATGGGTCTCGATAGGGTTCCACTGCGAGGCGTTCGTGGGGATCGGCACGAAGGTGATCTTCAGTCGTCGGGCCTCGCGCCAACACACCGGGGTGGTGTGCGCCGAGAGATTCTCCTGGATCAGGTAGACCCTCTCCCCCGAGGGATACCATCGACGCACGTAGCGGAGGAAGCGCACCCAGTCCGATCCCCGCTTCCTCGGGCTCAGATACCCTCGGAGCGTGTGGTGGTAGTAGTCGTACATCCCCATCAGGTGGCGAACTCCCATGGTGCGTTTGTAGGTCGCTCGAATTCGATCCGGAGGCCCCTCGGCGGCCCATGTGCGGCCGCCGTAGGGCTTGAGGGAGATGGGACCCATCTCGTCCACCGCGACCACGATCGGGGGGTTGTGTTCGCGGTTGGTGAGCGCCCGCAGGCGCTTCACTTTCTCTCGGAACCTGGGATCCTTCGACTCCTTCCAGGTCTTCACGGCCTGGAACGACACCGCTTCCTCGTGGAGGATCTCCCGCAGGCGCTCCTTGGAGATCGACTCCACGACCCCCTCCATCACGAGGCAGTCGCGGAGCCGATCGAGGGTCCATGGGCCGAAGGCATACCCATGGTCTCTCGGGCTGGCGAGGGCCACATCGACCATCGCCCGCCGGAGGGGGGCCGTGAACTTCGGGGGACGGCCCCCCGAACGTTCGGGGATGAGGGCGTCCCGGCCGATCCGATTGAAGTCCTTGATCACGCGCCGGACCCACTCCTCGCTCCAGAAGACCATCGACGCGATCTTGGGGGGAGAGAAGCCCTGCATCGAGTGGAAGACGACCTGGCACCGACGCATGACCGTCGGGTCTCGGGTGCGGTTCATCAGTCGGTGGAGCGACTCGGCCTCTCCTTGGGGGATCTCCCGGACACGGAGCATCGGAGGAGGGTAGCTCCTCCTCCGGAAAGTACTATGCCTCGAGTCGTCAGAAAACCTTGGACCCGGTTTCCGGTCGCGGCACTAGGGGCTTCTAGTGTAGTGTCCTCTGAATGGCTGCGGTGATAACTGGGCACGCGGTGCGCCTTTCGTGCATGTTGCCCCGGTACTCTCCCTTACGTCAGAGGAGCGGACCAGCCTCGAGCGATGGGCGCGGGGCCACTCGGCCCCGAATCGTCTGGTCCTGCGTGCCAGGATCGTCCTGAGGGCGGCTGACCGCGTCCAGAACAAGCAGTCGCCGAGGAGCTCGGCGTCAGGCCAACACCTGCGCTCTCTGGCGCCACCACTTCTCCCATCTTCGTCTTCACGGCCTCGAGAGAGACGCCCATTGGGCCGAGGCACCACCGCAACTCCCGGATTCCACCCTCCGGGCCATCGTACATGACACGCTCCACACCCAGCCCTCGAACGCCACCCACTGGTCGACTCGAACGATGGCCGCCCGCTTTCGGGGTCAGTCCCAATATGGTTCATCAGATCTGGAGGGCTCGTCGGAACCAACCCCACCGACTCGAGCACCACAAGCTTAGCACGGACAAACACTTCGAGGAGAAGCCCGGGGACATCGTCGGCCCCTACCTCAATCCGCCCAAGCATATCCTCGTACTCAGCGTCGACCAGAATACCCAGATCCCAGGCCTTGGACCGGACCCAGTCGATCCTTCGTCTACGCAAGGGGATTTTGGAGCGCCAGACCCACGACGATCGGCGGAACGGCACCCCGGACCTGTTCGCCGCCCTCGAGATCCTCAGCGGGAAGATCGTGGGGGAGTGCCACAAGCGCCAGCGCACGAAGGAGCTCCTCTCCTTCCTGCGGACAATCGACCGGGCAACGCCGCCCGAGCTGGATTTCCACCTCATCCGGGACAATCTCGCGACCCATCGTACGGCGAGGGTCGAGCGCTAGGTGGTCCATCACCCTCGATTCCACTTTCACTTCGTCCCGACCAGTTCGTCCTGGCTGATTCAGGTCGAACGGTGGTTCAAGGAAATTACCGACCAGCGGATCCGGGGGGAAGCGTACCGGAGCGAACTCGAACTGATCGGGGCGGTGAAGCTCTACATCGAGCGGTACAACAAGGTCCCGACGCCGTTCATATGGCGGGCGACGGCGGACGGGATCCTCTCGTAGATTGAGAGGAACAGGATAAACGTAGAGCTGACGAGGACACTACACTATACAGCGCGTCCTAAGTAATTGTGCATAGCGGGCGGAGGGTCTCGTTCCCTCTCCGCCACTCCTCGAAGGTCCCCTCCACCGTCTGAGTCACGTCCGAGAGCTTCGGGAAGTATCGATTGTGTACGCCCCGTCGGCGGGCGAGCTTCCCCACTCGCTCGATGGGATTCAGGTCCGGGCTCGCCGGGGGCAGGAAGGACAGCTCGAACTTCGGGGCCACCTCCGCCCGCCAGTCCTTGTGCATTCGCGAGTGGTGGTACTGTGCGTTGTCGCTGTTCACGACCACGCGCCGCGGTCCGCGCGTGCTCTGTCGATAGAACTGGGGGAGGAACTCAGTACAGGTGACCTTGTTGAACATCCCCCCCTCCCGCCGATAGACGAGCTTCCCATCGCACAGTCGGACCGCGCCCCAGTAACCAACGGACTTGTGGGTGTAGGCGTGGAGAAGGGCCGGGTCCCGCATCTCGGGAGGGACCCACATCTGGCAGCGCGAGCCGTGTTGTCGGAAGTGTACCTCATCCATCGACCAGAGGTCGACGGCCGGGGCGTCCCTCAACGCCTGGAGTTTTTTTGTGCGCCGCCTGCAGTACCGGGTCCCCTGCGGCGAAGACGGTGGGGGGCTTTCGAGGGTTCACAGAGGAGGAGAAGGGTCTGGCAATACTCCTGCTGTTCATCCCGGACGTCACGATGGTTGTCGAGGAGATGTTCGTACTCTACTTCCAGAGAGACGCGGTCGAGAAGGTATTCGAGCGGATGAAGCGGGAGCTGTCCCTAGGGCTGAACCGGTATCAGCGGCCGGATCGGCAGGGGGCCCACTCGACGATGGTGCATGTACCGTATGTGTTGTGGAGTTGGGCGGAGCGCAAGCTGAAGGAGGGTTGCCCATCGGTGGCGAGCTCCGTGCGCAAGAAATACCCCGCGATGTCCCTGACCGAGAGGGTACATCACCTCGAAGCGGTCTCGCGGGTTCGGTTTTGCTCCAAGAAATCGATCCGAGGTCGGACGACCCGGCTCACCGAGGTCCAAGAAGCAATCCTGAATCCTCTCGAGGCTGCGAAGTTTCTACCAGTCAGTTAAGGATCCCGAAGGGTGGGCCATGGTGAGGTGGCCATCCTCCATCATGGCGGCTCACCTTCTTAGAACATTATCGATCCCCCGGGCAAAGAAAATCAAGATAAGATACGACGCAGAAGCCCAGTCGCTCCGACCTAACTCAGATGGGGTCCGCCCGTGACCTATGCGTCACTGAACTCGGTCATGAACCACTGGATTACTTTTGTCGGGACTCGCTTTCCGAGCGGTGAGTTCATGACCCGTACCCCAAGTAGGGAGATGAACATGATCGAGACCGCCCGGACGCCTACCGGCATGCGCGAGTCCGGGTCGTGTGTCCAGTGGACGGCGACTTCCCGGATTGGGATACCCACCTTCCGGATGTGGTAGAGGAAGCTGACGTCGAACGCGCGGTTCGTCAGAGTCACTGTCTTGAGCACCATGCGGACGACCGAACTGCGGAAGAACTTCGCCCCGCACTGGGTGTCGCGGAGGGGAAGGAACAGGATTGTTCGGGTCAGAAAGTTCCAAGCACGGCCGGCCGCCCGGTTGAAGCGGGGCTCCTCTTCAGCGCCCGAGGCACCCTGGACCCAGCGGGACGCGACTACACAGTCCACATCTTGTAGGTTCCCTACGAGCGCGTAGATTGCTTCGGGAGAGATCGGTCCGTCCGCATCGAGGTACCCAACGTAGTCATACCGGGCCTCTCGCAGGCCCGCGAGGATTGCTCCTCCCTTACCCAACTTCGTCGGGAAGTGGAGCACCCTAACGTGCCGGTCCACAAACGCATCGGCGACCTCGGCGGTCCGGTCTCGGGCACCGTCCACGACCACAAGGACCTCGAACGGGTCACCCCGACCCTCGAGTGACGGAATGTACCTTTCGAGGGTGCGGCGGAGACGGTCTTGCTCGTTCCATGCCGGGATGACAATGGTCACCCCGGGGGTCGCACCGGCCGCCTCCATCACGAGAGCAATCAGGGGCGCCGGTACATAGTGATTTCCCCAAATTGACCTTTGCTATTTTGGCAAGGCTCCATCCACCGCTTGGGCGGGGTTCCATATCACAGCTAGGGGGCTTGAATCAGGGGCGTTGCTCGTGGCCCGGAGCAGTGGGAAAGGCTCCCTGTATCAGGAGATGGTGTGCCGGTGCTTCCTCCGTCTCGGCAGCCACAGGCGAGCATTGGTCCAGCAGACGCCCCGGCGAGAGGCCCGGACCCCCGGGCCAATGCGGTGCTCGAAGAACTCGTGGACCGGCACCCCGATGTTGTTGGCGAGAAGCTTCGCCTGCTCTTCGTTGATCCTGGCCCGCGGGTCTTTCGAGTGCGACGTTTCACTCAGGTTCCGCTGGATTGCTGAGTGCGCCGCATCGTTGTTGCTGCGACGATCATAGTGCACCTCAAACTCCTCCCGCTACAGCCGGAACTGGTGGTATTTCTCCATCCACAATCTGAAGCCTCCCGCTCGGGGAGTGGAATTCCCCTTTAACGGGATGTAAGGACCGATCCTGAAGGGGTGAGCTCCATCGAGATTCGTCCCTCGAAGGGTTGGCTCTATTCCCGACCCCCTCGCCGGGGTCGAATCTCACTGGCCCCACTCCCTGAAGGAGCGGTGCGAAGACCGCAGCATCAGATTCCCTTTCTCCGGCGGCCCGGGCCGACACGATGGCGTGGGTCTGCGTTACGACCCTCAGGTGGGTCTTGGGGCCATTCGTCCGTCCGGGTGGGCGAGTAGTGTCCCCCGTAATACACCATTCTGCATGTAGTGCAGACCCCGCTGGGGTCTCCCGAGACCGTCCTCCCGTCCTCGAGTTCCCGGAGCGGTCAACAGGATGCCCCCGGCCAGTCGGGCCGACTACATAGAGGGGGCCGTCTTGACCGCCCTAAACAGAGCCACCCGGCCGGAAATCGGCGGATGGCCTGGTGTTCCCCGGAGCTTCAGATTGTCCGGACTCTGTTGAGCAAGTCCCAGAGTAGCTGTCCTTGGACGGTCGCTGGTGGTGCCGGAGAAGTACAGGGAGTCGCAGAATATGTTCATGCTTTTTCGGTCAACGGGGGCTTCCACTGGAGCGGTGTAGGCTCATGAGGGGAGCTCCACCTCGATGGGATGTCCCATCCGTCGGGGAAGACCCGAACCAGACGGCCTGTCTCACCGCCGAACCCCGGCCCCACGCCTGACGATTACCTCGAGGCGTTCCCCACTCTCCTCCCCCTCGGGTGATCCTGGGCATCGCTCGAGAGACCGGCTTCGTCCAGCGCCACCGAAAGCTCGACCCCGTCGCCTTCCTCTATACCCTCGCCTCCGAGACCGAACCCCAGCTCCAGCGCACCGTCGAGGCTCTCCGCGACGCCTACAACAAGCGCCCCCCGACCCCCTCCTCAGCAAGGGAGGGGTCCACGAACGGTTCCCGCCCGAACTGGTCGAGTTCCTTCGTCGGTGCGTGGCCCACGCCCTTGCCAAGCTCCGCTCCTCTCCCGGGAACCGCCTCACTCCGAAGCTGGCGCGGTTCATCGACCTTTCAGATCCACGGCTCCACGGTCATCCGCCTCTTCGCGGCCCTCGCCAAGTTCTACCCGCCGGCCCGTCTGGCCAAGAACACCAGGTCGAACCGTACCGCCGGCGTCCAGGTGGCGACCCTGTTCAGTGCTCGGGCCAACAGACCGACCCGGCTCGAACTGTGCCCTGAGACCGCATCGGAGATCGACACCCTGAAGACCGGCCCGTGGGTGAACGGGTCGGTCGTCCTCACGGACCTGGGCTTCTACAATCACCAGGGGTTCACGCGCATCGAGGAGAACGGGGGGTTCTTCCTCTCGCGTCTCAAGGGAAACGCGAACCCGGTCCTGATCCGCTCGCACCTCGTGCACCGGGGCCGTGCGATCGGTCTGGCGGTGAAGCGGGGGTCGGAGGTGGCCCCTCGATTCGATCGCGAGGCGCTCGACGCCGAGGTCGAGCTGTCGGTCCAGCGGCGGGGGTATCGCGGCCGCCATCGGGGCGACACGCTGCGGGCGCGGCTGGTGGCGGTCTGGGTCGAGGAACACCGACAGTGCCACACCTACATCACCAACCTCCCGGTGGACGCTCGGTCGGCGGAGGAAGTGACGGAACTCTACCGAACCCGGGGGTCGGGAGAACTGCTATTCAAAGAAGCGAAGGGATCGTTCCACTTGGACCGCGTGGCCACGGGGAACCGGAATGTCGCAGAATCGTTGATTTGGGCATCGTGGCTGGCGCTATTGGTCAGCCGACGGGTCACAACGCCCTCCTCGAGCACACGCCACCGGAGGAGCGGTTTCGGTATCCGCCGCTTCGATGGTCGCAAGTGTTCCGTGACGAGAGTCCCGGGTTCCTTACGCCGTTGCTAAGTCGAATGGGGAATCGGAAGGTGGTTCCCGAACCCATCTACGAACTCGTCGGACGACTCGATGTTCGGGCGCGGGATCCGAACATTACCCGAGAGCGATTCCGGGAGGGATGGTTTGGATAAACCGAAAACACATGAGAATAAGTTCGGCCCATCGATTGGCACCCGATATGACCATCGGGAGGCTCGGGAATAGACCCGGTAGAGGCCCGGGTCGATTGGGAGATTGCTTGGGCTCACGGGCCAAGAAGGTGCCACAGACCTGACCTCCCCGCAGTTTGGGTAGCAGGTGCCTACCCAAGCCCCGTTTCTCCCTCGTAGATCGCGTCTCCGGTCGATCGGCAACCTCTTGTATATGCATACGTAATGGCATATGCTATG
>JAKBKR010000057.1 GCA_021832495.1 bacterium
GATCCTGCAGCCATCGGTGGAGCCGTTCGGCAGCTTCGACATTCCGGGATTCTACCGCCTGTTGGAGGGCTTTACGGACCCAGGCAAGCCCGGGTTCGGCCACCTTTGCTTCGTGATACAGGCGAGCCACGGCCTCGCGTTCTTCCGGTCGGTGCATCGACCACCACCTGGCAAGCGCCAAGGCGTGGCGTTGCCATGCCTCCATTGGCAGCCCTTCGGAAACGACCTCCCAGACAAAGGGATGACCGAAGGCCCACCGCCCTTTCATCCCCGTACCCCGGGTGCGCTCGACAAGGTGCTCCCGATGTTCTATCCGCTCGACCAGCCGTTCGACCGACGAGCGCGGCACAGAGAGCATGGCCGCGAGGGGCTCAGTGTCGAACTCGCTGCCGCAAACGGCCGCCCATTGCAAAAGTTCCCGTTCATCCGGTGGGAGGGGTTCAAGACGACGTCCCACGAGCCTCCGAAGCGTATCGGGGATCACGTCGCCGAGCCGTTCCTCCTCGCCGGGAGGGAAGTTCCAGGAGAGTCCCCCGTTCTTGAGGTGAAGGTAGGACCTCTCCGCCAACTGCCGGAGGGTCTCGAGGAGGAAGTACGCATTTCCTCCCGAGCGCTCCAGAACATGGCGCAGCACGGGGTCCTCTGCCCCCGAGGGCAGCGTTCCGCCAAAGGCCTTCTCCACCAAGTCGGCAGCCTCGTTCGGGCCAAGCCCGTGGAGGGCGATCCGGCGGATCGACCCTTCCTTCTCGAGATCGTCCAAGAGTACGCGCCAGCTGGGAAGAACCTCCCCTGAAGCCGTAGGGTCCAGGTCGGTGCGCGCCGTGGCCACCATCACCACGCGTAGATCTCGAACGTTCCGGGAGAGAAACTGGAACGTTCGTAGGGAGTCCGGGTCCGCCCAAGGGAGATCGTCAAAGACCAGCAATGTGGGATGGACCGACGAGTCGCCTTCCAGCTCGTCGAGGTAACGCATCATCGCGGTCACCCCCGTTTCCGGGACGGGCGGGGAAGCTTCCGGGAGGAGGTGGGCATTGTGCACCTCGCCTTCTCCCTCCAAAAGGGAGACCTCCCGCCGTTCCAGGCTTTCCGGGTTGACGGAGATCAGCAACTGGCCACCCGTCTCCTCGGCCACGTCCCGGACGAACTGGACCAATCGAAGGACGGGCGGAAATCCATTCTGGGTGACAAGGAACTCGATCCCGGCCATCGTGACCAAGCTCCCGGGGGCGGACCGTAGGAAGTCCTCGACCGCGTTCCCCAGATGATCGATGTCCGTCGGGGAAAGCTTCTCCGGGCCTTCGCCTTTGGATAGCCACAGGGACCGGACCCCCTCAGGCCACGAGGGGTACCGAGACTTCAGAGTCTCCGGCCGCTCCCGGGATAGGACGAGGACGGCCCGTCCGGCCCCAAGCGAACCCACTTGGTCGAAAACCTCTCGAGTGCGCGGTTCTTCAATGATGGCGACGGAAGACCCTCTCAGGTCCTGGGACGCGCTCCCTCGGGCAAGGGCTACGGGGGTCCGGAAGATCTGAAGGAAAGGGAAGAACGGGGTGGAGACCTCCTTAACCGAGTACCCCCATAAGGTCCGGTAGGCGGAACCTCCCGCCTCTTGCTGCACCCATCGGGCGAGACGGGTCTTTCCAATCCCGGCAGGGCCTTCCAATACCCATGTGGATCCATGACCTTGCTGGGCCTCGGCAAGGGCCCCGGACAGGAGCCCGCGCTCCGCCACAAGTCCCATAAGAGGTAGTTCCCTCACCGACTGGGCGATGGGGCTCCCCTTGGATGGCAGCGCCACGACCAACGCCAGGCATCAGAAGGTTAGACGTTTTGCCTCTTACCTTCGGCACTTCCCGAGGGGCGATGGGTCCCGGTGCTTGGAGCGGGGGTCCGTTTTCCGAATGTCTTATTAAGCCCACCCGTTATCCCCCTCTGTCCCAAACCAAGGATAAGGTGACGTAAAATGGAAATGCAACCCGGCCAGATGGCGTACGACCGAGCGATCACCGTCTTTTCCCCTGATGGCCGTCTCTTTCAAGTGGAGTACGCCCGGGAGTCGGTCCGGCGAGGAACCGCGACCGCCGGCGTCGTCTTCAAGGATGGGGTAGCCCTCGTGGCGGACCGGCGAATCGCCAATCCGAAGCTTGCCGAACCCTCCTCCGTTGAGAAGATCCACAAGGTGGACGACCACATCGGCGCCGCCACGGCCGGACTCGTGGCCGATGCCCGGGTCTTGGTCGATTACGCTCGCCTGACCAGCCAGATCAACCGGGTCACGTACAACGAA
Source organism: bacterium (assembly GCA_021832495.1). Taxonomy (GTDB): domain Archaea; phylum Thermoplasmatota; class Thermoplasmata; order Lutacidiplasmatales; family UBA184; genus JAJYEA01. Next base: position 2,288 of record JAKBKR010000057.1, read on the forward strand.
CCCATCAGCCTCGAGATGCTGGTGCGGGCCGTGTGCGACTACAAGCAGCAATACACCCAGTTCGGCGGGGTGCGCCCGTTCGGGACCGCCCTCCTCGTCGGTGGGATCGACGACACGGGGGTCCATCTCTTCGAAACGGACCCTTCGGGATCCCTCACCTCGTTCCGGGCTTCTTCCATCGGTGGGAACCGGACACCCGTGATGGAACTCTTTGAGGAGAAGTACACGGAAGGGATGAGCATGGACGAAGGGGTGCTTCTCGCCCTCCAAGGACTCCAGCAGTCGATGGAGGACCCTTCGAACCTGGGCTCTGTGGAGATTTGCGTTGTGCAAAAGGACAAGGGCTTCCAGCGCTTTTCGACCGATCTGGTGGAAAAGTACTCGGCCCGCCTACCCCCGGCTTCTGGAAAGAATTCCAAGAGCTAGATGGTCAAGGCGGAGGACGCTGTCATTGCCCGCCTTGTGAAGGCGGGAAGCCATTTCGAAGTCCTCGTGGACCCCGCCGTGGTCCAGGATGTGAAGTCCGGAAAGGAGGTGGACCTGCGGGAGAAGCTCGCCCAGGACCACATCTACAAGGATGCGAAGAAAGGGGACAAGGTGTCCGACGAGTTCCTGATGAAACAGTTCCATACGGTGGATGTCTACGCCATCGCCAAGGAGATCATCCGCCATGGCGAGGTCCAGATCACCACCGAGCAGAAGCGGGTGATGGTCGAACAGAAGCGGCGCCAGGTCGTCGATTTCATTGCGCGCAATGCGATCAACCCCCAGACGGGAGCCCCGCACCCCCCCACGCGCATCGCCGCGGCGCTCGAGGAGGTGAAGTTCCACGTCGAACCTTTCCGCGACATCGACACCTTGGCCAATGAGGCCCTCGACAAGCTACGTCCGCTCCTTCCGATCCGGATGGAACACGTCAAGGTCCGGGTGAAGGTCGAGGCGGCCCAGTACCCCCGGATCATCTCGGACATCAAGGCAGCAGGGAAGATATTGGAGGAGGACTGGGGATCCGATGGCACCTGGAGCGGGCTCGTCGAGATCCCTGGCGGGGTCCAGACGGACCTTCAGGAGAAGCTCAAGAACAAGACCCATGGGCAGGCCGAAGTGACGTTCGTCGAGGCTCTCGGTCACTAGGCTCCCGACGCTTGCGGCGGTCGCGGTCCGTTCTCGCCATCTTCCAGAAGGGGACGAAAGGTTCATCCCGGCCAAGGAGTGACGGGCGATGATGGCGCAGCAGAACGAACAGGCGAACCGCGGGCTCGAAAAGATCGCGTGGGTACGGGCCCACATGCCCATCTTGGAAGAGATCCGGGCTCGCTTCACGCGGGAGGCACCGTTCCACGGAAAGACGCTTTCCCTCGTGCTCCATGTCGAGGCCAAGACCGCCGCTCTGGCCCTCGCCCTGAAGGCCGGTGGAGGGGATGTTCACCTTGCGGCGTCCAACCCCCTCACCACGGACGACGAGGTCGTGGCGGCCCTTCGTCTCGAAGGGGTCGAGACCTTTGCGCGCAAAGGGGAATCCGTCGAAGACTATCAGAAGGGGATCGAGGCGATGATCGCCGCGGATCCCGACATTATCATCGACGATGGGGCGGACCTGGTCGCAGCCGCTGTCCGGAAGGGGCTCAAGGTGCTCGGGAGCACGGAGGAGACCACCACGGGGGTCGTCCGGCTCCGGGCGATGGAACGGGATGGCAAGCTTCCCTGGCCCGCGATCGATGTCAACGACGCCACGATGAAACACCTGTTCGACAACCGGTACGGCACAGGACAATCCACCCTAGACGGGATATTCAGCGCCACGAACCTCACCATCGCAGGGAAGACGGCCGTGGTGGCTGGTTATGGCTGGTGCGGCAAGGGGGTGGCTTCCCGCCTGCGGGGACTCGGGGCCGATGTCATCGTGACCGAGGTGGACCCTGCGCGGGCTGTCGAGGCACGGCTCGAAGGGTACCGGGTCCGCCGGATGATCGACGCGGCCAAGGAGGCGGACCTCATCGTGACCGTCACGGGCTGTGCCGACGTCGTCACCCGCGCCCACTTCGAGGTGATGAAGGACGGCTGCCTCCTCGCCAACTCGGGTCACTTCGATGTGGAGATCAGCAAGAAGGACCTGAACGCACTCTCGGTCCGGCATCGCAAAGCGCGGCCCATGGTCGAGGAATTCGTCTTCAAGGACGGCCGGAAGGTCTACCTTTTGGCGGAAGGACGGCTCGTGAACCTTTCGGCAGGCCAGGGCCATCCTGCGGAGATCATGGACATGAGCTTCGCGCTCCAAGCGCTGTCTGCGGAACATATACTCCGCTCAGGGAAGAGGTTGAAGCCCGGGGTACACCCGGTGCCACAGGAACTGGACGACCGGGTGGCGCGCGCCGCCCTCAATGCCTGCGGGGCCCAAGTCGATGTGCTCACCGAAGCCCAGAAACGTTATCTAAACTCCTGGCAGGAGGGGACCTGAGGGGAACGCCATGGTGGAGAATGTTCCGGAGGGATTGCTCTACACGACCTCCCACGAATGGGTCAAGGTGGAAGGGAACCGTTTGCGCGTGGGCGTTACCGACCACGCCCAGGCTGAGCTCACCGATATCGTGTTCGTGGAGCTCCCCAAGGTAGGAGCCGCCTACGAGGCGGGGAAGGGAGTCGGGGTCCTCGAATCCGTGAAGACGGTCGCGGACGTCTATGCTCCGGCCGCCGGAAAGGTCGTGGAAGCCAACGAGGAACTCAAGTCCCATCCTGAGTGGCTTAACAAAGACCCCTACGGCCGTGGTTGGATATTCGTCCTCGAGGTCGCCAAGGTACCCGAAGACCTGCTTTCCAGCGAAAAGTACAAATCCCTCTTAGCTTCCAAGACCTGAATTTCCATGACGGACGATACGCTCCTTGACCTAGCGCTCATGATCGGGCCGACCCTGGTCATCGTGATCGTCGTGCTCATCCTCTACAAGCTCAAGGGGAGAAAGGGCCCTGCGGAAAGTATCCCGAAAGAAGTACCTCCCGAGGAACTCACCGACGAAGAGTCGACAGAAGAGCCCGTAGAGGAACCACCGGAGCTCAAAGGTGTCCCACCGGCATCCGATGAGGATGTCTTGGAGCTTGTCACGGAGATGGAGAAGACCAGCCACAAGGTCCTCTCGGAGAAGGTGGGGAAAGGCGGAAAGCCCCCCTCCTAGGGCCTTACATGGTCTTCTCGGTCACCGCCACGCTCTTTACCACCATCGAATGGTTCCTAACCACCGTGGGTATCCCCGGGCTCTTGGCCCTCATGTTCTTCGAGAGCCTGGGACTGCCGCCCCTCCCCAGCGAGGTGATCCTCCCATTCTCAGGCGTGCTCCTTTCCCAAGGGGCCGTCGGATTCCTCGGGATCCCCTTCACTTGGGTCACGGTGGTGACCGCGGCGGTCGTCGGCGGCCTTCTGGGTGCCCTCGGCGGGTACCTTATCGGCCAGGTGTTCGGACTTCCCGCCCTCAAACGTTTCGGGAAGCGGTTTTACATCGAGGAGGAGGACATCGACCGGGCCCATCGGTTCTTTTCAAAGCACGGAGAGGGCACCGTGTTCCTGGCACGGCTCCTTCCTCTCGTACGGGCCTACATCTCCTATCCGGCGGGGGTTGCACGGATGGACAAGCCCCGGTTCGTCGCCTTCACGGTCCTCGGATCGCTCCCGTTCACCGTGGCCATGGTCTACGTCGGATACGTGCTTGGGTCCAATTTCACTCGCCTCGACCCGTACTTCACTCTACTCGATGTGGTCGGAGGCGTCACACTTGTTGTGCTGATCGCCTGGTTCTTCCTGCGATACCGGCGCCGGAAGCAGTTGTCGGAAGGGGGTCCGAGAGCCGGGGTTCCTCCACCGACACGCCCTTGACCGCGGCCTCCACCTCCGAGATGAGGTAGGTGCTGCCGGTCGCCAAGAGGAAACCCCCCGAAGGCACGGCCGCCCGGGCCAGTTCCAGCGCCTGCGGGATCTGGGGGGCCACCAGGATGCGGGAAAAACGCCCGCGGGCTGCCCGCTCCATCTCTTTAACAGGCATGGCCCGGTCGTTCCGGAGCTCCGTGAGAACAATGGTATCCGCCAAACGGGAGAACTCCTCCAGGATGGCCCCCATGCGTTTGTCGCGGAGACACGAGAAGAGCACGACGTTCCGGTTCCGAGGGGCATCCGGTTCGATCTCGAGCATCGATTTCGTGAGCGCCCGCGCGCTCATCTCCGTGTGGGCCGCATCCGCGTAGAAGCACGGTGCTTCCGACAATCGTTCCAACCGACCGGGCCACAAGGTTTGAGCAAGCCCGCGGTGGTACGCTTCCTCCGGAATAGTGAGCCCGGTCGCTTCCGCAAAACGATCGAGGGCGGAGACCGCCACTCCGGCGTTGAGCACTTGGAAACCGCCTAGGAGTGGGATCCGAAGGCCGGTATGGTGGTGGAGGGGATTTTGTACGTCCACGATCTGGGATTCCCGATCTTGGCGGGTACGTTCCGCCCGGATCTCCGACCCGATCCGCCAAGTAGGGACCCGGAGTCCGTAGGCCACTCGCTCGAGTTCTTGGAGCCCTTCTCCAGCGTCGACCCCGGTCACGAGCCGGGCGCCGGGGTGGAGGATCCCGGCCTTCTCCCGGGCGATGTCCGTGAGCGTCGGCCCGAGGATCTCCGTATGCTCAAGCTCGAGCGTGGTGATGGCACATACCGGAGCATCGATGGTGTTGGTCGCATCGAGCCGACCGCCGAGCCCCACTTCGATCACTCCGGCCTGCACGTGCTCGCGTTTGAAATGTGCAAACGCAACGGCCGTGGTGATCTCAAAGAACGTGGGCTCCCGGTCGATGGCGCCCGCTTGAAGGAGCGAGGCCGAGGTCTCCCGGACGAGTTCCACGAGGTCCACCACGGTGTCCTTCGGGATCGGCACTCCGTCCACAACGGTTCGTTCCCGGTAGGAGAGCATGTGCGGGCTCGTGTAGAGTCCTGTCCGGTACCCTGCGGCATGGAGCACCGCGGCGCACAGGGCGGCCGTCGACCCCTTGCCTTTGCTTCCGGTGATGTGGATCGAGGGGAAAGAGCGCTCCGGGTTCCCGAGAGAGGCGAGGATGGCCCGGATGACCGTAAGGTCCGACTTGGCCCCAAGCCGACGTAGTCCCCAGAGATACTGGAGGGTGTCTTCGTAGCGGGACGCCACGGCCCCCTTCTAACGGGCTGGATATTTGAACGGTCCGATGCTCTGACCGAACAGGGACGGTTTGCCCCCACGGCCTGATTGCGTCTTCCGACGATGTGAGGGGGGAGGTGTCGGCAAACCTCGCCACGACACCGGCCGGGCATCAATAGGAGAGGGTCCGCGACTCAAAGTAAGGGTTGTCAATTACCTCCCGTCAAAACGGGAGGCTTGTAGCTGGGGTCCACTTGGTTTCCGTCCCACATCTCATTCCCCGCTACGATTGGCCCATTGACATGGGGCCTGCCTATCAGGGACATGCCCCGATAGGCGATGTTTCGTGCCGCATTGAGGTCTGCGTTCAGCGAGGATCCGCAGGAGTGGCAGACGAACTCACTGCCCTTCCGTACCCCTCTCGCACCACATCGGGAACAGTCCTTGCTGGTGTATTCTGGAGGCACCAGCACGATACGTCTTCCCACCTCTTCGCACTTGTACTTCAGGAAGGACTCCAGTTGGGCATAGGCCCAACCACCGAGCTTGCGGTTGAACCTCCGCCCACTCTTCTTGTCCATGCCGATGTGCAAGTCCTCCAGGGCCAACACGTCGAACGGTCGGGAAACCACCTCCTTGGCGATGCAATGGTTGACATCGGCTTGGAACCGTCTTTCCCGCCCCGACAAGCGTTGAAGTCGGCGCTTGGCGGAACGGGTGCCTACAGCCTGCAACCTAGCCCGGAGGTGGCGGTTTCTCCCGCGCACCCGTCTCAAGTCCCTGGAGTGGAAGAAGTCGTTACGGGAAGTGACTGCAATGTTGATAATGCCACGGTCCACGCCAACCACGGTAGATTCCTTGGACAACGAAGGGAGCGCCGTGTCTGGCAAGTCAACGATAAGGTCGGCTCGCAGAACACCATGGTCGCATCGCACACGAAGGGACACGACTTCTCCATGGGAATATCTATGGAAGTAGGGAGGGATACGCAGGGGCACTTTCTGGCGACCCTCAACCGTGGAAAGGGAGAGTACGCCCGAGTCCAGATATGCCTTGAAGGTTCGTTGGTTGAATCGGGCGGAGGAGTTTGGCTTCTTGACTGGGAGGCGCTTACCCTTCTCACGCTTCAACATTTCCTTGGCGCAGTCTCTCGCGCCCTGAACAAGAGAAGACTGAAGAGCGGGCCAACGTTTTCTGGCCTCCTCGTAACCGAGTTTCTGGAGAAGTTTCGTAGAGTGCGTGTTATTGGCGAAGCCTATCCCCAAGAAGAAGTTCGTAACCTCGTTGAAGGTCTGCACCGTCCTGACGACCCCGGGATTGGGGTCGAGGGTGAGTGCGATGGTTCGTTGCACAATGGATATATAGCATGTGGCCTATATAACCCTTCATGGAGATACGACGGGGCACATCTGCCGTCTACGAGGTGGCCTACCATATCGTATGGTGTCCCAAGTACAGGCGCAACCTTCCCGAGTCCGCCCAGGCCACAGTGCGGACCACTGTTCTGGCTGTGGCACAGGCGAGAGGGTGGGATGTCAGGGAGATGGAGGTAATGCCAGACCATATCCACCTATTCCTATCGGCACCCCCCACTGAATCGCCCACTGGAATGGTGAAGATCCTGAAGGGTATCACTGGGCAAACACTATTTGCAAGCCACCCGAGATTGCGGGAGGTATTCAGAAATGGCCATGTGTGGAGTCCGAGCTATTATGTGGGCACTGTGGGGCATGTATCGGAGGAGACTGTGGCTAAATACGTCAGAGACCAGAAACTTAGGACGGTGGGTAGGCCCTCTAAGGCGCGGCTCGCTTCCTCCCCCCAACAAGTTGGGGGGTCTCCGCTCGTAGAGGAATTATGAACGGGGACCCCATCTCTCTTGGTGAGGCCTACCACCCTTGGCTAATTCAGGGTCCCACGTTGACGCTGTACCAATTTCCTTGATGCGATCGGAGCGGGAAGTGACCGGACGCGTTTCCCATGGTGGGCCCGATGCGACGGGTATCCGAAACCGGCGCTTCTTGGCCCGAGGG
>JAKBKR010000058.1 GCA_021832495.1 bacterium
GGTGTGCACGGATTCGATGCGCACCACCGGTTGGATGCGCTTAGTGTCGTACGTCCCCAGGATGTCAAGGAACGGTCCTTCCTCGGCGTCCGCGAGGGTGATCCTTCCCCGGAGCACGATCTCCGCCTCGAACGGTACCCGGGATCCATCGGGCATTTCGACGACCCGCAGCGGTTCCCCGGTCCGGCGTTGATGGAGGGCGGAGGCGATCTCCATCTCGTCAACCGCATAATCCGTGGAACAGGCGGCGGCGAGCAGGACGTCGATGGGAGCCCCGATGAAGATCGACACGGGGAGCTCCTCCCGGGACCTCCGGGCCTCCTGTACCATACGGTCGAGGTGCCGGGGGACAAGGCGCATCGGCCCCCCATCGTCCCCCTTTATCCATAAGCGATGGTAGGAAAGGTTGCGCTTGCCCTTCCACTGGGAGGAAAAGATCGCCGCGGTGAGATAGCTCCCGGCATCTTCCGGATAGAAATGCGGGACCGGCCACTCCGTCAGCCCGGGCTTGGATTCGTTCTCCTGCCAAGGAGCCGTGGTCTTGACCACCGAGGGAGGGGTGGGGTGTTCAATGGCTTGGAGCAATATCTCCGTGAATTCGCGGGCCGTCGCCCCATAGCAGGCTGCTACGGATTCCCGAGTCGGCCAGAGGTTTCCGACAAGGCTCGGGTTCCGGAAGCTCCGGAACCATACCGCTTCGTGTGGGGTACGGAGCCACTCCCGGGTGACCTCCAAGTGTGGGCTCACGGGGTCCGCGACCTCCCGCACATGCGCGAGGGTGGGCAGGAATGTGGCGAGCGGAACCTGCGGCCCTGACCCTTTCCCCAACGCGCAGCCTCTACCGGACGGGGATCGTCGGAAGGGGGATGCGTTCGGGATGGTGCAAGGGACTCTCGATCGGAGTGCGCTTCTCGCGGGCTGGCTCGCTGAGGAGCCCCTTCTGGCGGGCGATGAAATCGATGAACGTGATGAAGCTCGAGAACGCGGTCCGGTAGGCACGTCCTGAGAAACCCGTGCGGTTCTCGAAGAACACATCGAGGAGGGCCCGCGACTGCCGGATCCCGTGGGAGAGCGCGCGGGTCATGAGTTCCTTCTGGCGGTCGGTCACCATGCTCCGTTGGAACCAATCCTTCTTGTTGAGATGCCCTAGCGGAACGAAGAACATGGGGACGAGGATCGCCTTGAAGTCCCACAGGTCGTCGAAGAGGTCGATCGTCTTGATGACGTCCTCTTCCGTCTCCTGCGGCAGCCCCACGATGAACGTGCACGCGGGGTAGACCGAGTTGTCGTTGCGGAGCCCCGTCGCCTGCACCACGAGCTCGGGCCACTGGCTCGCCCGGAACGGGGCCACCTTCCCCGGCATCGCCTTGGTGATGAGCCGGGGACTCCCCGTCTCCATGCCGATCTCCACCCCCCACCAGGATTGGGTCCCCGTGCAGAGGATGTCGTGGATCTTGGGGAGGAGGTTCGGCTTGGTCATCAGGGTAGCCACGGCCACATGGCTCCATCCCACGTGCTCGTAGTGCTTCTTGGCCATCGCCATGAGGGGGAGGAGCTTCTCTTCACGGGGCATGATGTTCGGTGAGCCGTAGAACATGACGTCATCCGAGTGCAGGAGGCCATCCGTGATCCCGGCCGCCTGGTTGATAGAGAGCTCCGCCTCGATCTTGTCGAGGGGGTACCAGCGGGTAGGCCGCTGGGTCACCGAACAGAACGAGCATCCCCGGCAGCAGCCCCGTCCGATCTCGGTGAGGCCGTTGACCGAAGCAAAGCGCATGGTCGATATCTGTTCCACCTTCGGGGCCTCCTTCGGGGAAACGATCACGTGTTCGGGAAGGGGTTCACCACGGAGGGCCTTCCCCACGATCTCCCGGACGTAGATATCGGCCTCCCCTTCGACCACCGTGTCGATCCCGCCGATCTCCTTCACGAAGGCATCCACCCAGTCGAGCTTTTGCCGTGTGACGGGCGAGAGCTGCCAAGCGCAAGGTCCCCCGGCGATGATCTTCATTCCCTGGCGGCGGGCCTCGACCACATGGGGCTGGCGCATCATGCGCATGAAATTGACCCGGTTCAGAGGGTCCTTCTTCATGATGCCGGCGAACGTTGTGGAAGGGGGATTGAGGGCAAGGTAATCGTGCCCTGAGATGAGCAGGACCTTGGCCTCGCCGGGCATGTACCGGTCGAGATGACCTGGGTGGATGATGCGCGCGTCAAACCCGCCATCCATGAGGGATGCTTCGATCTTGCGCAGACCGTACGGTGCCATGGCCGGGTGCCCTTCCTCGTCGGTCTTCATGGTGGGATAGAAGAGTCGACGGTAGGCGGCCTCGGGAAGCACGAGGGCCGGGGTGGTCGTTCCGAAGCCCAAGAACTCCTTCCCGTTGTGGTTGCTCATCATGGTCCAGTCGCTGGTGATGACCACTTCAGGCATGTAGGGAGACCTCCATGGATTAGGAGTGGAAACTCACGCCGGAGTATATGAGAATTTTGTTTGCTAAACTCTCACATTCGGAGGGGACAGTGTCCGCGTTCAAAATACCCCGGAGGAAAGGGGGGTTCAGGCTCACCCGGGCAGTCAGCATGTTCGCTCGATGACGCCGACCCGGACCCCTCAGCCCGCCCCGCATCTTACCGTAATCGACACCGCAGGACTCATTTCGTTCATCGAGAAGGGCATCGGCGGAACTGTGACCTACCGGATCGATACCCGAGAAGGAAGGATACAGCACGCCGAGGCCAGTGTGGGAGATTCGGTGGTCATGTTGGCCGATGTACCGGACGGTTTCTCACCGTTACCGGCCAAGCTCCATCTCCACGTGAAGGACGTTGATGCGGCGCACGCCCGCGCGCTTCGGGCGGGAGCCCGGGAGATCCGTCCACCGACCGATCAGCCCGATGGGGACCGGCGCAGCGGCCTCCGCGACATCTGGGGCAACGAGTGGTGGTTCACCACTGAAAAGATCTGACGGTCTGGCCACGCTTCCCATCGAGCTTATAGCTCTCGGGAACGTGCTAGGTACGACCCTGCGCAAGCGGGGCCTGAGCTCCGAGAAGTGGTCCCTCCTGACCAGTTCACCGGGCGGGTCGTCCGGTCGGTATGATGCGAGGACAACCCCGGAGTCCAACACCCCCGGCCAGGTCAGGAAGCGGAGGGGCACGTTCCGTGCACTACCGTGAAGCGTTCCGTTTGGGCCGGGGTACACGGGTCATTCCGGGTGGACGGAAACTCCCTTAGGTTCCCAGACGACGGGGAGGGTTTAGGCCTCGGGATGGCGTATGAGCTCGATCCAGATCCCGTCGGGGTCGAGAAAGTAAGCCACCCATATCTTCCGCTTCTCCCGGAGGGGCTCCATCGCTGTCGGGACCCCCGCTCGCTTCAGGCGACGAATCGATCCGTCGATGTCGTGTACCCGGAAGCCGAGATGGTCGAGCCCTTCTCCCACAGAGTAAGGAACGGCATGACGCGAGCCTTTGGGGTACCAGTTGAGCTCAAGATGCTGGTGCGAGACCGGATCCTGCAAGAGGACCCAGACCCCGCCTTGGGGCATCTTACCCCGCCGTAACTCCCGCAGGCCCAAGAGCCGGGTATAGAACGAGAGCGAACGGCGGAGATTCTGGACGCGGATGCCTGCATAATCTAATGGCATAGCTTCGCACCTGTGAGAAACGCCGGCGCTTATAGGACTGCCGTGCGAGAGATCCGCCGGGTTGGTGTGACCGGCCGTGCGAACAACCGGTCAATAACCCCCGGGGCGCCTTGAGGTGGTTGAGGAAACTCGAAAGGAACGAACATGAGCGAAGAATGTTGCGAAGGTGGCGAGAGCTCGGCGAACTATGGACCATGGCTTTGGAGCGCATACCGTGCCCACAACGAACTACTGCGGGAGAAGCTCAAGGCGGAGTTCGAGAAGACCGAAGGACCTTGGCTGGACCAGGTAGCCCCGCTCCTCGTCGAGCTGGTCAACGCCCGATGGGAGGGAGGACGGAAGTACGAGGAACGGGAGCGACAACTCCGGGAAAAGCTGGACAAGCTTTTCTCCGAATGAACGGAGGACCGATGATCGCGAACGTCTGGGAAGCACCAGGGACGGGCCCTCACCCGCCCCTTCCCATGCCCTTGCCGGGGGAGGGGCCTAAGTGGCCTCTCCGTGGGCTATGGGCCTCTTCCAAAGTTTAATAACTCCATCGCGAGTATATCCCCTCATGCCCAGGTTCAAATGGGGAACTCCGGGACGGCTCGACCGGAGGGTCCTCGATTTCATGTCGGAATTCCCGGGAGAGGTTTCCTTCGCCGGATTGAAGCGAACCTTGGGCGTCCACCAGGAGAGCCTTTCCCGGACGTTACACCGCCTTGAACGGGATGGCCAGGTCGAGCGCAGCGGACAAGGGTACCGGATCTCTGAGCGGAACTTTCTCACCAAGGCGGGCACCTCCTCCCTCCACTTCCCCCATCGGGGCGAAACACCCCGGGCCGAGCTGCGCCTCGACCAATCTTCGGATGCGGTGCGGATCCTCGGGTCAATGGCCGGACGCTGGTTCGGCCAGTTCCGCTGGGTGGGTTCCGTCGAAGATGGGCCTCGGACCACCCTCCTCTGGACCTCCGTGTCGACCCCGGAACAGCTCGCAATGGTGATCGAGGGGAATCGTCTCCAAGTGTATCACCGGCCGGTGGATAGTTCTGTGGAGGGGGCCGAGTCCAACGCCGCCTACGAACTCCTGCATCACACATTGAATTCACTGGGGCGGCAATCCGGAGAGGTTGGTTCAGCCGTCTACTATCGCTTGGAAGGGACACCCTCTCCGGCTCCCCGGGGCTTCGCCTCCTGAACGAATCCCCCGGGGGGGGGAACGAATGGTCCGCCGTATCGTAAAAGGAAAGGTGCCGAAGTGACTCAGTCTTCTCTCGGTCCGGAAACTTCCGGGGAGGGGAGTTCCCCCGCGTACAGGGAGAGCATGGCCGGAGGGACCATATCGACAAGGAATACCGTCTTTCCGGCCCGTTGGATGGTGTGTCCATCTTCCACGGTCTTACGAGTGTCCACAGAGAGGATCGTGGGCGATGGGCACCGGACCCTTCCGGCGCTGAACGCATCCGAGGCGGTCAGGGAAAGGTGTACCTTCTTCCGGTCGGTGGGGCGCAGGCCGACCTCCAACACGAGGTCCCGCTCTTCCGGAGTAACGGGATAGTAGAGGTTCTCGGGGATGTTGTCCGTGGGAAGGTCAAGGTCGACGTCGACGGTGTGTCCGTACGTGGCGCGGATCGCATCGTCCCGGATCTCGTAACGCCCCTTCGGGTCCGTCATGGCGAGGGCGATGATGTGGTGCCCCTTGAGCCAGGGATAGTTCCGGTGCTGGGACTTGATGGCCTGAACAAGGTCCCGCATCTGGACCCATCCGTTCTCACCGGGGCTCAAGCCGTACCGGGGCGGAAAATGACGCAAGATGCCCGCCACGATGCGCGCCATGTGGTCGAGCTCCCTGTCGTCCATGAAGAACCGCGCCTCGTCCCCGCAAAGGGGGCATACATCCCCCCGGAAGTATCCGTGCTTGACGCATTCCTTGAGCATGGGAAAGGGAAAGATCAGCTGCGCTGCTTCTCGGCGACCTTATCGAAGCGGACCAGGGCATCGGAATAGTTGTCCGAAAGGGACTTGAGGACCCGTTTGAGAACCGCCTGAGGCTTCTCACCCTTCGTCTTGAGGTAGAGGCCCGGATCTTCCGCGAAGGGGTGCCCTATGTAGTATCTCGCCTCGACGACGGCCTCCTCGGCCTGGAGCCCCTCGACGAGCGGCACCAGGATGGTCTCGGCGCCTTTCGGGAGCGAAAGGCGCAGGAAGTCGTGCCCCTTTTCCACCAGTTTTACCTGCATGATTGTGATGTGTCCCGAGGGCCTTAGCCGCCCGAAATGTGATAGCCCAAGGCCTCCAGCTTTTCCTTGGCCCGCCGGAAGTGATCCCCGTTGAGGACGATCTCGCCGTCTTTGGACGTCCCCCCCGTGGCTAGGGCGGTCTTGAGTTGGCGGGTGATATCGTGAAGGTTCGTGTCCTTCGGGAATCCGGCGATGATGGTGGCGGGCTTGTTGTACCGCCGCTTCTCGACCCGGACGGTGAGGACGGATTCTTCCCGGTCGAGCTCCTTGGTGATCTCCTGCAGCGGATCGTATTCCTGCACGTTCTTTGCTGACTCAACCCCAGAAGAGGGCCGGAGGTATTTGACTTTGTGCCCCTCCAGGGGCGCCGGCGGTGGGTCATGAACGAGCCCGCCGCACCCGTCTATGTCGGCGCAAAGCGTGGGAGGGCCCGCTCGGGAAGGGCTTCGACCCGTTCCTGCCCGCTCTCGGTAGTGGCCGGGGGTTCTCCCCCGACTTCGGGTTGGCTGGGAGCAGTACGGGTTTCCCTCGGGTGGTGAGGTAGGCGTGCAGGGCGGCGCTGCTGTTCTCTATCAGACGCCGTTGTCCTTTACGGAGATGTTCCCCGAAGGTTGACCGCGAGAGTCCAAGTCCCCGGGCCACCTCCTCCCATCGGGCCCGGGACGGCACCTCTAGGAGACCGCCCTTGATGGCGGCTAGCATGACTTCGACCTGCTTCGTGGTGAGCCCATCGAACAGATGTACCGAGGCCACGGGAAGCTCCACCAAGGATTCGAGGCCCGGGAGATCAGCGACAGACAGGACCTCGATATCACCAACCTGTCGCAGTTGGGAGAAAAAACGCTGAAGTCGCCTTCGGCCCGGAGAGATCAGACGATACGTCTCCCAGCCTTTGTAGTAGTGGACCGGGGGAAGGAACCACAACCCACTCCGCCGGGCCATGTTGGTCACGGACGGGGGCGACGCCCATTGGAATTCGGGCACGGTCGTGAGGGCGATCGCCCCGGCACGGACAAGCACCCGACCGCGGAAGGTGGTCCGGATGTCGGAAAGCACGCGTCGGAGCTCCAGCTCGTCCGGTGAAGATACGAGGAACGTGTCCCTCAGATTGTCGCACCACAGGAGGAGGAGCGTCTCTGGATAACGAACGGACACTTCACAATACGGGCAAGGATGGCGCACGCGGAACCGGGCATCCACGATCTCCATACCAAGGCCGGGATAACACCGGCGCTCTTAATCGAGCCGCCCCAGGGCGGTTTCAATGTCATCTCTTCTTGGGTGTTAAGGATACTCGAGGAGGCGAGGGAAGATGACAGTAGACTTTGAACTGAAGAAGGTGCCGAGCATCCATGTGGCGTCGATATCGCGGATCACGCCATGGAAGGAAGGCGTCCTCCGGACCGAATTCCGAGAGTTGACAGCGTGGGCGGCGGAAGCAGGACTGCGTACGGGCCGTTGGATCTTCTCCCACCCATCCGATGACCGGTGGATCGCCTGCCTTGAAGTGGAGGGAGAGGCCGCCCCCCGCGGGAAGATCCGGATGAAAACGCTACCGGCCACCTGGGTGGCCCGAGTCGTCTTCAACCCGGATGAGATCGCGGACCGCGTGATCTACCATGGCCTCTCCGACTGGGTACGCTGGCGAAAGAGATACAAGGAGATCTCGGGGACCCGAGGTTCCCGGGAGGTCTATTCCGGAGATCCCTGGTCGGACGCCGACGCTTGGGCGCACTGCGAAGTGCAGTTCCTTGTCCGGAAGTAGATCACGCCGCCCCCTGGATGATGCCCCCGATCTGAGGTCCCGGAAGGGCGGGTGATTATTTCACCGAGGGAAGATCTCCCGGATCCAAAGGGGGCAGCTTTCCAACTTCACCCCGCTTCGCACAATCTCGGAGCGGGCAGTGGACGCATAGGTCTTTGCGAGGGTAGAGGACCCGTAGAGCGATTCCCAACGAGCCATGGCAGCCGCAAGCCAACCCCCCCAGAACATGTTCGGATGATCCTTGAGGAGTCGAGAGGCCGCCGTTAGGGATTCCCGAGCGGCGGAAAGGTCGCCGGACCGCTCCTCCAATAGTGAACGGACCCGCAAGAGATTCGTCAGTTCCCCGGGCTCGAGCTCCTCCTTCCGGGCCTCGACACGGTCGAGTGCGGAACGAGCTGCCCCGACGTCGTCCAACTCGAGATAGGCCTCGGCAAGGAACGAGAGCGCCAAGGCTCGTCCCGCCTCGTTGGAAGTGGTCTGGTCCAAACCGTTGGCACACCGATCGCGAAGGTCCTTCCACCGCTCTTCCCGCCACAGGATGTACGCTTCGCCGATGTTCAGGTGCTCGGCGATATCCTTCAGATCGAACCGGTCGCAGTACTGTTGTCCTTCCGCCAGGAACTGGCGTGCGCGTTCGGTCTTTCCCCGGAATGAACAGCTGATGACGAGGTTCCCATACGCGACGGACATGGCCCGGATGTCCCCGCGGCTACGCGCGAGGGTAAGAGCCCGTTCCTGGCTCGCTTCCCCTTCCTCTAGGTCACCCTCGATCTCGGCGATGGCCCCTTTCAGGCCTGCGCAGAAGATCTCAAGGAACGGCGTACCCATTTCCTTCGCCAGTTGCTGGAGTTGTTCAAGCGCGTCCTTAGCCTCTGGGATGCGCCCCAGGTAAGCCAAGGAATGCCCGCGGGCGTAGGCCATTCGACCCTTGACCCACGGCTCCTTGATTTCTCGGAGCACGGGTTCGATTTGGACAACCTCTTGGAGAACGGCGGCGTACTTGGCTTGGCGAATGAGGATACCGACGCGGACCAAAGCCGCCACCGCCACCCACTTGGGATCGACCTTGCCGGAGCTTGCCTCGAGTTCGGGGGTGAGGATCGCCATCAGTTCCCGGGCGTCACGAATGTTGACGGCGGCGAGTGCATATGCGAGGAGGATCTTTGCCGAGAGCTGGTCCGCGGCCGAGACCGGGAGTTCGGTGAGCGATCGGAGCATGCGGATGAGGGAGGCGTTGCTGCCGATCTCAAGCAGCAGCCGTTCGCTGACCGCCACCCCTTCCCGATACCGCTCTTCCGGGGGAGCCCCTCCAATCCGCAGCAGGTCGTCCAACCACCGGTGGTATCGTTCCACGGTTTCCGGGGCGTGGTTGGTGAGGGCCCTGTCCAGGGCCTTGCGCACCCAAGGCAGGCCTTCGGTTGGCACCAAAGCCTCGTAGAAGAGGCGACTCACGACCTCGACCTCGTCAGGGCGGTAGACCTTCCACCATCGGGCGAGCTCCCCGGCCCTTTTCCGGAATTCCGGCTCGGGAAGCTCGGCCCGCGTGACTTCCCAGACCAAGGGGTGGGAGAACGCCCACCGCCCCGGTTCGGATGCCGCCTCGAGCAGATGAAGGTCCCGTTCCAAATGGTGAAGGCCCTCCCGGAGGAGTCCCGCGTCTCGGGAGAGGACCGATACGAGGGGGGGAAGATCGAATTCGCTGCCCACGATCGATGCCCACCGGAGTAGTTCAAGTTCATCGCTCGTCAGTAGGGAGAGTCGTCGCGCGACCAGGCGTCGCAAAGTGGGGGCGATGGTCGTGCTCAACGCCGAAGCAA
>JAKBKR010000059.1 GCA_021832495.1 bacterium
GACCACGGTGGGCTCCGTTCAGGAAATGGCGGAGACGATGTCTTGGACTTGGGTCTCGTCATTCCCGAACGTGGGTGGGGTGATCCCCGCAATGGTGTCGATCTTGACGATATAGGCCTCGAAATAGAGCTGCTGACCGTGGACGGTCTGATAGATGGTCAGGTCGGTCCCGGTGTTGGAGTTTCCCTGGCTCATGATGTTCGCCATCTGTTGAGGGGTTATACCCTGCAAGATGCTCGGGTCCACGAGCGTTCCGATGTGGGAGTAGATGCCCCCGGCGACAAAGAAGGGGATGCTTCCTCCGCCATCGTACGTGGAGACGTACGCCTGTTCTTCTAGGCTCAATGGTGGGATGACCGCGGTGCTAGAATCATCATTGCCTTCCTTCACATCGAGCGAGATGTAATTGCTGACAAAGCTCGCGGATACGAACTCGACCTCAGGAGTATTGGGGTCGACATCGTTCGGATTCGAGGCGCCGTACTGCGTACCCGTGAGCGTACCGACATTCTGCAGGGCGGCTTGGAAAGCCCAACTGCTGGCGGAGCAGTATGGGCAGGCGATGGACCCCATGAAGAAGACAACGGGCAGGTTGTTCGATTCCCAAACCGAGTTGCGTGGGGTCTCCGACTGCCAACCCCCTGGCTCTCCCACGGTCACGCGCGAAAGGTTCGGAACGCCCAGGGATACCCCTGCGAGGGCGATGCCGCCGGAGAGGATGAGCCCGAGGACGAGCCCCACGGCCACGGGCTTCTTCCAATTTTCGGATATCCGGGCCGTATTGAGGACCGTCCCCGCCGCCACCAAGAGCGCCCCCACGATGATCACGAGGAGGACGTACGGGACCGCCGGGATCAGCACCCCTACGAAAGAAACATAGTATGCGATGGGGAACCAAATGGCCCCCAGAACGAGGATGCCCAAGCCGCCTGGGACGAGGAAACTCTTGAAGCCACTTCCCACCGTCGGTTTCGGTGCGTCCGCCTTCTTCTTCCCCGACGAAGTCCGACCGGACTTCCGGGTGTAGTAGAGGGTCTTCAACGCGCGACCCGCATCCTCGACTCCGGGGGGGGCGGTGTAGCTCACCTTGGGGTCGGCGGCGATCGAGTCCCAATCCATTCCCTTGGACCGCAGTCGTTCCACCCGTTCCCAGTCGACCATTCCCAAACGAGGAGGCCACCCCCCCTTTTCTACTTTTCCCCACATGGAACGCACTTCATCCAGACGGCGCCCATCCCGCGTCCCGGGTTGGAGTGTCCTCCTTTTTCTACTTCCGGGGTGATGACCCTTGGGCATGCGTACCACGATCGTGAAGCTGGGGGGCAGCGTCATCACCCGCAAACGGGAAGAGTCGTCGCTCCGGCCCAAGGTCCTCACGCGCTTGGCCGGGGAGATCCAAGCGGGGCTTTCCCGACCCGATAACCGGGTCATTGTCCTCCACGGGGCGGGTTCGTTCGGCCATCCCTTTGCCCGCAAGTGGAACCTTTCCGGGCCGCCCGCTCCAGCGGACCGGGACCGTGCCCGGGGAGCGGCCATCACATCCTACCATGTACGCGAGCTCCATCAGGCGGTCCTGAAGAGCCTTCTCGATGCCGGGCTCGATCCGTTCTCTCTCCCCCCCCAGTCCTTGGCAACGAACGATGGGGGGCGGCTCGTAGATTTCCCCCGATCTCGCTTCGAGCAGACGCTGGAATCGGGGAGCGTTCCCGTCTCCTTCGGGGATGTGGTCCGGGACCGCACCTGGGGGTTCTCGATCCTATCGGCCGACGATATCGCCCTGGAACTCGTCCGGAGCGGTCACATCGATCGAGTCGTGTTCGTGAGCGATGTACCCGGTATCCTTGACGGGGGCAAACCCCCGCGACCGGTGGCACAACTCACGCCACAGCTTGTCGAGACCCTCCGCCCCTCCCCGGGGGTACCGGACGTCACCCGGGGGATCCGGGGCAAGGCGGAGAAGATGCTGGCCATCGCCGCAACGGGAACTCCGTGCGTTCTTCTGAATGGGTTGTCCCAGGGTCGACTCACGATGGCCCTTCAGGGCGAGAAGGTGTATGGAACCTGGACCTGAGTCCCCCGGCACCGCGTCCCCCAACGTGGCCTCAACCCACCGTACCCAAGTCAAGGTGTTCCCCTCCATCACCCGTCCCCGCAAGCCGACCCGGAGCCTCTCGGGGGTCTCCGTGGTGGCGGTGATGACCTCCCCGTACCGATGCCCCCACGGACGTTGCACTTATTGCCCGGGGGGTCCGGAGTTCGGCTCGCCCCAGAGCTATACCGGCGAAGAGCCCTCGGCCTTGCGCGGGGCCCAGCTCGGCTACGATCCCTACCTCATCACCCAGCACCGTTTGCAGACACTTTCGGAGATCGGCCACTCGACCAGCAAGGTCGAGATCATCCTCATGGGGGGCACGTTCACCTCCCGGCCCGTGGACTGGCAGGAACGGACGATCCAGCAGTGTTTCGATGCGCTGAACGGGAACCGTTCCCCGGACATCCGTTCAGCCCACACCCGCAACGAGACCGCCGCCTCCCGCTGTGTCGGCCTCACAGTGGAGACCCGCCCGGACCAGGCCAGCGAGGAGTCCTTGCGGCGCCTCGTCGCCTGGGGCGTGACCAGGGTCGAGTTCGGTGTGGAGTCCCTCCGGGACGAGGTCTTGGATCACGTGCATCGCGCCCACACGGTGGAGGCCGTGGTCTCCGCCACCCGGAGAGCCCGGGACCTGGGTCTCAAGGTGGCCTACCACATGATGCCGGGCCTTCCCCGGATGGACCCCACCAAGGACCGGGAGGACTTCGGGAAACTGTTCTCCGACCCGAGGTTCCGACCGGACATGCTGAAGGTCTACCCCTGCCTCGTGATGCGCGGAACCTCCCTCTATGACGAATGGAAGCGGGGCGAGTACGTTCCCTACGAGACCTCCACGGCCGCCGAACTCCTCGCCGATGTGAAGGAAGGGCTCCCACGCTACGTCCGGATACAACGGGTCCAGCGGGACATCCCGGCCCGCCTGATCGCCGCGGGTGTCCGAAAGAGCAACCTCCGCGAGATCGCGCTCAGGATACTCTCTGCCCGGGGAAAGAAGTGCCCGTGCCTGCGATGTCGGGAGGTCGGTCGTCGTGCGGTCCCGGCCGACCTCACATCGGTCGAGCTCCGTCGGACCACATACGAAGCGAGCGGTGGGACCGAAGTCATGTTCTCGCTCGAAGACCCTTCCACGGACGTTCTCGTCGGGTTCCTCCGGCTGCGTTTCCCGAGCGGGGAGGGGTCGGGTCCGAAGTATCCGATCATCCGCGAGCTCAAGGTGTTGGGAACCGAGGTCCCGGTGGGCGCACCGGCCCGGGACGTCGTTTCAGCACAGCACCGGGGTTTTGGCCAGCGGCTCTTGGCCGAGGCGACCGCCGAGGCATCCGCGGCCGGTCACCATCGGATCGCCGTGATCAGTGCCGTGGGCACCCGGGGATACTACTCCCGGTTCGGCTTTGAACCGGATGGGCCGTGGATGTCGCACAGCCTGTAGGCGCATAGGCGCATGGGCAAAGTAGCTGGGGAAGGGAGCACCCTACCCAAAGCTTCAAGGCGCACGGGTCTTGGTAGTGGCTGATGCCGCTCCCGGCCCCGCTTCAGGACGCCTTGCATCTCTTCGGAGGGAGCCACATCCGGACGGAGACCCTCGGCCATCTTGAGAGCTATGCGCACTTTGTCCGGACGGAACTGGAACCCGTGGCCTACGAGGTGGACCGGCGGAACCGTCCCTACCTTCAAGCCCACGACCTCTTGGGTTCGGACATCGACACCGTGGTACTCGGCGAGGATCACCGCCGGATGTTGCGGACGATGTACCGTAGCGGGATCGCCACCGGGCCCGTGGAGGGCAAGCATCCGTGGTGGCACACCTTCGCCCTCGGGTATCTGACCACCGATGTCGGCTTCTTCTGCTCCGCGACGGTTACGATGGCCACGGTCTTTTCGGTGGCCAAGTACGCCGCCGACCCGATCCGCTCGCAGTTCCTCCCCTTGTTGTTGGAGGAGGGCGCGGTGCGGCAGGGGGCCACATGGGCCACCGAGGCCCAGGGAGGTTCGGACCTCGGGGCCAACATCACCCGGGCGACGCCGGGAAGTGGGGGGCGCTTCCACCTATCGGGGGAGAAGTACTTCTGCAGCAATGTGGGCGCCGAGTTCGCCGTCGTGACGGCGCGCACACCCGAAGCTCCCCGTGGGGCCCGCGGGATCCGTTTGTTCCTCGTTCCGGCCCGGCGGGGGGATGGCACCCCGAACTGGCGCATCCGCCGGCTCAAGGAGAAGCTGGGAACCACGTGCGTCCCGACGGGTGAGGTGTCGCTCTTGGAGAGCGAGGCGTATCCCTTGGGGGAGGCATCGGCGGGGATCCACCCGACGATGGAGATGCTCAATCTCTCGCGCATCTGCAACTCGATCGGTAGTGCGGCGGCCATCGACCGGGCCAGCGAGATGGCCATGATCCACGCCCGGGATCGCAAAGCCTTCGGCCAACGGCTGATCGACCACCCCCTCATGGGTCAGGACCTGGCCCGGCTCGCGGCCTTCGCTGAAGCCGCCACACTCCTTGCCTTTGACGCCGCCTTCGCCTACGATGGGGTATGGAAGGAACAACCGCCCTATTCTCCGGACTACTACCTCCTGCGCTTCTCCACCCACGCCGCCAAGATGCTCACGGCAGAGCAGGCGGTCCGCGAGTGCCCGCTCGCCATGGAGATATTGGGAGGCCCGGGATACCTCGAGGAGTACCCCATGTCGAAGCACGTGCGCGATGCACTCGTCACCCCGGTATGGGAGGGTGGGGCGAATGTGCAGGCCCTCGATGCCTTGGAAGCGTGCGCCCGGTCTCACCCGGAGGATACCTGGCGTAAGGATGCGGAGTGGGCCCACAACCACTCCACGTCAGAAGCGGTCCGGAGAGCCATCGAACGTCGTTTGCAATGGCTCAAGGCCGAACCGTCGGACGCCTTCCGTTCCGCCAAGCCCCGTCTGCGGAACTGGGGAGAGCTCCGGGAGTTGACTCTCATGACGCGACTTTGCGCCCACACCAAGGAAAAGGGTGGCACAGGCCTTGTGCGTGTCCAAGCCCTTACCGATATCCTAGCGCTGCTTATCGACAATGCCGCCCCCGAAGGGCTCGCCACGGCCTTGGTCCAGGATGCGCTGAGCACCGGGTGATACCCCTCCCTTAATGCTCGGAGCGGTGCGAGTGTGGTGAAAGAGACAGAGGCAGCCATCCGGCTTCCTATCCTTGGGAAGAGTGGAGGACTTGACGCTCGATAGATCCGGCATCCCGTGCCTTCCCACGATGCGATCCCCGTCGGAAGCCTGAGTCGCGGGACAGGGGACATACTGGAGTTGGGTCGTTTCCCGAGGGACTATATGCGGATCATACCGGAAGACATTGAGACTTCCAGCGAGTGCACTATCCACGGGGTAAGTGGCGACGGATTTCCCTCAACTGAGCGGGGTTCGATTGTGTGGCATCTATCGGGATATCCCATCCGAAACGCGTGGCTTTGCGGTACACTTCCCGGGCGGCGTCCGCTCCATGGACCAGTGCTCGATGGCTATCCCTCTCAATGCATACGGCCAAAGGTGCGTTCAGCGTGACCACCGTGTGTGCATGGTGCAATCGTCGTTCCAGATCGCGGATCTGTCCCTTCCAATAGAAACACCCGTCGAAGATGACCGGGGCCCCCTTGGCCAAGAGGGGGTGTGCCCGCTCCTCCGCCACGCGGTTTCCATTGAGATAAAGTCCCAGGGACCCACCCTCCAGTCAACATCCACGATCTCGTCGATCGAGACGACCTGTCCACCAATGGCTTGCGCGAGGGCGTGGGACACCGAGGTCTTTCCGACGCCCAGCGGTTTTCTCAGGATGACAAAGAATGGGGGAGGCCGTGAGGGCGGTCCTCCGTTCAAAGCTCGGACACGCACTGGTATAGGGTCCCGGAAACGCCCCAGCTCTTTCCCATCCGCCCTCCGAAGGTCTCGGCCACCAGGTAGGTATCGTTCCAAGGGCGCAACTTGGGGTCCGACGTCCAAAGCGTGATCCCCATCGTGACAATGCGACGGGGTGGGTTAGCCTTCTCGTCCTTGATCGAGATCCCATCCATGGTGAGGAAGAGCCGGCTCCCCTGTGGTGTCGTGAGGATGCCCCGAAGCTTCGGCGTGAACCCTCCGTCCGGACGCTGGCGGGCCAGGTTCGTGGCGTGGAGCGTGCCGCGCAGCTCGCCCGCCTCGAACCGGCCGGTGAGGATGCCATAGACATGCCCTCCCTCAGCGAACGACCACTCCTCATCGATCTCGGTGTACACGAGCTCCAACTGTCCGATCCGATCCAGCCTCATGCGATCTCCCCAAATGGTAGGGACAGAGGGGGCCTTTACGATTGCCCTGGGGCTAAGGTCCGACGATGGCGCTTGCGCTTCCCTGTTCTAGCCAAGGTTCATCCCAGGAGGGCCGGAAGTTCCGCGAGCGAACGGATCACGGGAAGCCCCGGCACGGTGGGTTGGCTCCCGTCCCGGTCCACGAGCACTCCGAAGAGGCCGGCCTGCTGGGCCGCCAACGTATCGTTCACGAGGCTGTTCCCCACATGGCACGCGTGCGCGGGGGTCACCCCGAGGAGCTTGGTCGCCTGGCGGTAGAGCGCCGGGTCTGGCTTGTCGAATCCGGCGGACTCGCTGGTGAGCACGATACGAAAATAGTCCCCGATCCCCCGCTCGTCCAGTTCAGCCTTGAGGTCCGTCGAGGTGAACAGGTGTTGGCTGACCACGCCCATCGAAAAGCCGAGGGTCTTGAGCGCTTCGAGCGTGGGTTTCACGTCCGGGAAAAGGGCCGGATGTACCGTCCACTCGAACTTCTCCGCCACGATCCGCGCCAGGGCTTCATGGTCTCCCGGCACATCGAAATGGTCCAGCACGGCCCGGTTGCAGGCCGCCCGCACCGCAGG
Source organism: bacterium (assembly GCA_021832495.1). Taxonomy (GTDB): domain Archaea; phylum Thermoplasmatota; class Thermoplasmata; order Lutacidiplasmatales; family UBA184; genus JAJYEA01. The sequence continues at coordinate 6,975 of JAKBKR010000059.1, forward strand.
AGTCCAGCGTTCGCCTCTGGGAAGGTGGGCGAACTTGTCGGCCCAGGCCATCTGGAAGTACTCTGAACTGCCCTTGAGCTGTGTACGCTCGACGGAGACCCCTTCGTCCCGGAGTATCCGGTAGAACACGTCGTCCGGGTCCCCCGTCCAATCGGTCACGAGGGTACCCCCATGGTCGAGCAGAACAGCTTGGATGCGTGGGTGTGGGGTCATGTGATCCCTCACGGATAGGGAAGGCGGGAAAGAGTATTTCTTTTTTGGCGGCGGTTCGCTCGCCGAAGGTCCGAAGGCTCAAATCCTTCTGGGTAGTGCGCAGTCCCATGGCCGAGCTGAGCAACTTCAAGCTTTCCGTTGGGGATGCCGCACCGCGGTTCCGGTTGCCTGCGACCGATGGGAGGACCTACGGGCTCGACGACTTCCGAGCATCGCCGCTCCTCCTCGTCGTCTTCTCCTGCAACCACTGTCCGTACGCACAGGCCTGGGAGGGGCGCCTCATCGAACTGGCGAAGGAATTCTCGCCCCGTGGATTGGCCACGGTGGTGATCAACCCGAACGACGCCGACAGTTACCCGGACGACAGTTTTGAGCGGATGCGGGAGCGGGCCGTGCAGAAAGCATACCCCTTCCCGTACCTTCGGGATGAAACGCAGGAGGTGGCCCATGCCTACGGGGCCCTCGTCACTCCCCACCCGTACCTCTTCGATCGTCAGCGAAAGCTGGTCTACCAGGGCCGGATCGATGACGATTGGGAAGCGCCGCGCAAGGTCAAGCAGCGGTACCTCCGGGAAGCGATCCTGGCCGCCTTGGTGGAAAGGTCCCCGTCACCCTCCTCGACCTCGGTCTTGGGTTGCTCTGTGAAGTGGAAACCCGGGAGCTAAGGCTGGCCGGCTCCCCTTCGGCCCGGCGACGGGAACATCCGCAAATCGTTAAGTACCGACCGTAAGTGTCGCTTTCGAATGTCACCAAGCGATTCGGGAGGATCGGCCCACGAGCGGGGCGCTCAAGGAGGCCAAATGGACAAGGAAGAACTCGTGGAGGAGATCACCAAGCTGGCCGGCACCGGAGCCTCGTCGGCCCAGATCGGAGCGGTCCTCCGGGACACCCATGCGGTCACCCGGGTCCGCCTTCTCACAGGGCAGAGCATGATGTCGCTCCTCAAGGAACAGAACCTGGCCCCCCAGCTCCCCGAGGACCTCTCGAGCCTTCTGCGCCGGGTCGTGCACCTCCAGCAACACTTGGCGAAGCACCCATACGACTTGGCGAACAAGCGGGGACTGAACCTCATCGAATCCCGGATCCGGCGACTCGCCAAGTACTACAAGCAGAGGAAGATCCTCCCGGCCGATTGGCATTACAGCGCGGAGACCGCGGCCCTGCAAGTCGAATAGGCCCGGGGTAGCCATGGAGAGCTTCCTCCCGGCCTCGGGGTTGCGGGACCTCGAGCGGGGAAGGGACCTTTTCCTGTCCACCTCCCGAAGGTGGCGGATCATCTATCACAACGATGGTGATGGAGTGGCCGCCGCTTCTGTTCTCGCCCGGGCGATGCATCGCCTGGGCAAGAGCTTTCAGTTGACCCCGTTCACCGAGGTGGAACTGCGGGGGTTGCAATCGATCGCGCAGGAGACCCGGGGACCCATTCTCGTCACCGATACCGGTTCCTCCCTGTTGCCGGCCCTCTCGGGTCACTCCCACCCGGTCCTCGTGCTGGACCATCATCGTCCACCGGAGGGGGCGGGCTTTTCCTCGGACCAGCATCTCTTCCTCAACCCACATCGGTGGGGCATCGACGGGATGTCCGACCTGTGCGGCTCCATGCTCTCGTACCTCTTCGCCACGTTCGTGGATGAGCGGAACGCTGACCTCATCCTGTGGGGGTTGTCCGGAGCCATCTCGGACCGGCAGCACTATGGGGGTTTCCGCGGGGTCAACCGCGCCCTCGTGCAGGACGCCGAGCGCCGGGAACTCCTGACGCGGGAGCGGCGGATCCTCCTGATGGGAGATTCCCTGGGGGAGATGCTCACCTCGAGCGTCGATCCGTACTTCGTGGGTCTCTCGGGCGAGCCCGACCAGAGTCACGCCTTCCTGCGGAGCCTGTCCTTGGCGCCCGATCAGACCCTCGACACACTGGGTCCGGCCGATCGGGAGCGTTTCTCGAGCGCCCTCCTCGTCCGCCTTGTCAGCCAGGGCACGCGCCCGGAGTTCTGCGAAGGGTTCTTCGGGGAAGGATTCCAGGTCCCCGGGGAGAAGCTCGATGCCCATGCCGTCTCGGTGCTGCAGAATGCCACGGCCCGGGAGAACGAGCCGTCCGTCGGGGTCGCCATGGCCTTGGGAGACCCGCGGGCGCTCGCCCGTGCCTGGGAGCTCGAACGCAAGTGGCGTTCCTCCGTCCTCGAGAACCTGAGGCGCTTGCCCGCTGCGCTCAGCACGAAGCGGGCCCTGCAATGGTTTTCCGTTTCCGAGGCCGCC
>JAKBKR010000060.1 GCA_021832495.1 bacterium
GACAGCTTGCGGGCCGATCCCGGGGACCGCTTCGACATGGTCCTCACGAACCCCCCCTTTGGTCGGAAATCCTCGGTGATGATCGTCAATCAGGAAGGGGAGGAGGAAAAGCAGTCCCTCACTGTTGTCCGTGACGACTTCTGGGCGGAGACGAGCAACAAGCAGCTGAACTTTGTCCAGCACGTCAAGACCCTCCTCAAGGTCAACGGAAGGGCCGCTGTCGTGGTTCCCGACAATGTCCTCTTCGAGGGAGGGGCGGGGGAGACCATCCGCAGGAAGCTTCTCGAAACGTGTGAAGTCCACACTCTCTTGCGTCTCCCCACGGGCATCTTCTATGCCCAAGGGGTGAAGGCCAACGTCCTCTTTTTCGACAAGAAGCCTGGGAGCGCCAAGCCTTGGACCCAGAAGTTGTGGGTCTATGACCTGAGGACCAACATGCACTTCACCCTCCGAACGAACCCCCTGAAGCGGGAGGACTTGGACGAGTTCGTCACTTGCTACAATCCGAAGAACCGTCACGAGCGCAAGCCGACCTACGACCCGAAGACGAACCCCCAGGGAAGGTGGCGGGTCTACGGCTATGAGGAGCTCCTTCAACGGGATAAGGTGAGCCTCGACCTGCTGTGGCTCAAGGACGATAGCCTGGAGGATTCGGCCAACCTTCCCGAACCCCATGTCATCGCCGCCGAGATCGCCGAGGATCTGCAGGCGGCCGCTGAGCAGTTTGCCCTCATTGCGAACGATCTTCAGAGCCGCATGAAGAAGCCGGCGCCGGAGGATGAAGAAAAGAAGGGCCCCTTCCGGAGCAAAGGATAAGTCCCCGAGATGGTGACGCGGATCTAAAGTGACAACAAATGAGTGACTCGTTACGAGGATACAGCGCGGACGTTTTGAAACGAGATGGGTGGAAGTGTGCGTATTGCGAGAGAGACTTTTCCAGCTTCGACCAATGGCTTTTTTTGACGAGAGACCATGTGATACCCTACCAACAAAAGGACGAGGTAAAGGAGGACCTCAATGATGAGAAAAATTGCAGGGCCGCATGTAAGGCTTGCAATGGGTTCGGAAATCGAACGAAATTTGAAATCCCAGAGGGTCTCAGTTTTGAGAAGCAGATAGCTCATGTCTTCCAACAGAAGAAGAAAGTCATCAAGGAGAGGAGAGATGAATATCGTAAATGGTGGGAAGAGAATGTTAAGCCAAGACTCCACGAAAGTGTCGACTAGCCGTACCCACCATTGCATCGGTTTCAGCATGGGTTGTTTCACTTGACCCTCACCTGGTACCCCCGCGGCCGCTGGCCCTCCCCGTGCGCGGGGTGCGGGAGGGATGCAAGACGATTGAACGAGCCACCAAGGGGGATCGATAGTGATGGCTAATCAAGTGATTTGGACTAGGCACGAGACCAGGCCCTTGAAGAGGGCTTTCCGTGAGTTGGCTGTGCTGGTGATGCTTCTGACTGCGTTTGGCTCCTTCATCCTCTACGTCCTCGCTGCTTGTTCTACGCTGGCCGGACACGGGAGCTGTGCGGCGGCGACACTCGAAACAGTCGAGCCAGTCCTAGCCTTCGTGGGAGCAATGACTCTGTTCTTGGTCGTAGTCTATCTGATGGACGTAAAGTCACTGAACACCGATAGAGGCATTCGGAAGTGACGACCAACCGTACTCCTCTGGATATCCGATGGTATCCCAAAGGCAAGTGGGCCTCGAAGTGTGCCGTCTGCCACAAGCCCATCCCCTCCTCCTCCCGCCGGGCCCACGACCCGGCCACGAACAAGTTCTACCACCCCATGTGCGCCCCCTCACCCGACCCGGACAACGGCAAGGCGAAGCCCCCCCGGTCGGGACCCCGGACAGTGGAAATCCAGAGCAAGGCCGGGGACCTCCCCGGCTTCGTGTCCGCCGACAAGCTCGCCCCGAAGAGCCTGCCCCGCGTGGCGATCTACGCCCGGGTGTCCACCACGAAGCAGGAGACGGAGAACCAGGTGGTCCAGCTCCGCGACTACGCCTCCCGGATGGGCTGGTCGGTGGTCGAGGTCCTGAAGGAGACCGAGCACGGGTGGGAGCCGGAGCGGGAGAAGCTCCAGGAGCTCCTCGACCTCGCCCGCTTCCGCGAGATCGACATTGCGCTGGTGTGGGCGCTCGACCGCTTCTCCCGGCAGGGGGTGGCGGCGACCTTGAAGCTCGTGGAGGACCTGCACAAGAGCGGCGTCAAGCTGTGGTCCTACCAGGAGCCCTTCCTCCGGGAGAGCGACCCGGCGATGGCGGAGCTCGTGCTGTCGTTCCTTGCGTGGGCGGCGAAGCAGGAGCATGTCCGCATCTCCGAGCGCACGAAGGCGGGGCTGGAGCGGGTGCGGGCGAACGGGACCAGGTTGGGAAGGCCTCCGTTGCGGGAGATAGACCCACAGAAGGTCAGGGAGCTTCGGTCGAGGGGGAAGTCGTGGACGACCGTGCTGAAGGAGCTGGGGCTCCCGAAGACGGCGCTGTCGGCGGTGCAACGTTCCGTTCAAGGTACTATAGCGTAGGGACATGACGGGTGAAGGTCGTTTGAACCCTCAGTATCTTCAGCGTGCGAGAGACGCATTGAAGATGGCTAGGGCGAACTTAAAGGCCGCAGAACGTGAGGCGAAGGACGCCGACATGCGTCTTGCTGGGGCAGACTTGGTAGTTGCGGGGGAGGAAGCTGCCCGAGCAAGGATACTGTTTGCAGCCTATGAGGATATTGTGACGTTTGACGCCAGAAGGAAGAGTGAGAGAGTATTTATCTCCGAGAGAGAGCTTGGGAAGGATCATGTCCGCAAGTATGAACTTCTAGGAGCTCTTTCGGTAGGCTTGACGGCAGGGAAGCTCCACCTTGAGTTCAATCAGGCCACTCCAGCGGAGAGGGAGGACATGGGCAAAGACCCAGACGGCTGGGTGCGAAGACAATTCTCGTGCACATTCAAACTCCTCGAGTTCAGTGAGCATCTCGAAGAGCTGAGGCAAGGCCGCTATTCTGGCCTGACGACCAAGGGAACGTCCCCTCCGTTGCTCGACCAGGAGACGTTCAACGAACTGTACTCTGCCATAGAAGAACAGGTCAGCATGGCAGAGTTCGAACAGGAGGTTTACCACCGTCCGCCTGGAGAACTAACAAGGATTCAAGCTCAGCTTCCCGGTCTTCTAGTGCTTGTGGAGAAGCTAACGGAGGGGATCAAGGAAGAGCGAGCGGGAGGCCCGTCTAAGAAATCATGACGGACTGGATCGAATGGTCCAACTTGGGTTTAGGGATCGTTGGCGCTGTGGGCATCTTCATCCTCGTCTGGCAATGGTGGATTGACTCCTATTCAAAGCAGCCGTACAAGTTCCTCGACCTGAGCATGTCACCCATCGCTGGGGGCACCTTCTACAATGTTTACGTCAAGGCAAAGAATCGAGCAAGTCATTCACTGAGGTTCGTGATGGCAGTTCAAGAAAGGTGTTCGCTGCAGCTCAGCACGGGGGAGGTGCGACAAGAGTGGGTTTCACCGCCGCAGCAAGTAACCCGAGACGCAGCTATGAAGCCGGTAGAGAAGGGGATTGTGGACTTAGATGCTAAGGACATTGGCGACATTCGGATAAGGGTGGAGAAGATGCCAGGAAGCAAGGACCCGGAGGAACTTCGTCTCTTGGTGACGGAGACAATCAGTTGGCGAAATCCATCATACTGGCCCCTACCCAAAAGGGTCTGAAAACGGCTCGCCGGAGAGATGAGCGATTTCCGTCCCTACCCAAAAGGGAGGATTTGGTATAGGGAGGTCCCCTCCCCTCTACCGCCGGAAAAAGGGTGGGTTGTGCTACTAGACGGGGTCGAAACAGAGACCGACAAAAAGTCTCCGAGTCCTCTGCCGTTCCTGGTCAGAGGTTGCGGTTCAGGTAGTTCGCCAGGATCTCCGTCACCCGGATCTTCTGGGCGATGTCTGAGGAGCCGTGTCCCTCGTCCGAGAACTCGAAGTACTCGTAGTCCTCTCCTTCCTTTTTCCCTAGCTCCTTCAAACGGTCACGAAAGGCCCGGGACTGCTCGACGGGGCAGCGCGGATCGTTCGCCCCATGCACCATCAAGAGCTTGGTCTGAACCTTGTCCGCGAAGTAGATCGCGCTCCGGTCATTCCATAGGTCGGCGTCCTTCACAGGGTCCCCCATTTGCTCCCGCATGAAGAACCTGAACAGCTCGTTGGATTTCTCGTACATGGCGTGCAAATCAGTGATACCGACCCATGCCACGGCCGTCTTCCAGAGCTCAGGGCGCTTGGTGACCGCCATGAATGTCATGAAGCCTCCGTAGCTGCCCCCCCACACCCCTACCCGGTCAGGGTCGACATAGGGGAGCGACCGGAGGAACTTGGCTCCGCTCGCGACGTCATCGAGGTCGGCCCCGCCCCAGTCCTTGAGGGCCATGTCCCTGAACTTGACCCCGTAGCCGGTGCTTCCCCGGATGTTTGGCTGCAAGATGACATATCCCTGGTTTGCAAGGTACTGGGTGAAGGGATTGAACACCCTGTAGTACTGGCCGGTCGGGCCCCCATGGACCTCCACCAGCGCGGGGAAGCGCTTGCCCTGAGCTGCCGAACGCGGTTTGTAGAGAAGCGCCTCTATCTTCAGGCGGTCGAAGCTCTCGTACGCTATCGTCTCGCAGTCGGCGAGGCGGTTGGTCAGGCCCTCGTTGACCGGGTTGTGAGTGAGCTTCTCCGCTTTCTTGGCCCCCATGTCGTAGAGCCTGAGCTCCCAAGGGCAGGTGGGCGAACTGTGTAGGCACACTAGGCTACGATCGTCTGCAAGGAACGTGCCATCCATTGTGACACCGTCCCCTATCTTGGGCTCGATGGTGCGTCCCGACTTGATGTCATAGAGGATGAGCTTGCCCGCAACGCTCGCATGCCTGAAAGAGATGAGGTACTTCCCGTTGGGGGAGTAGTCCACGGCGGATTCGTCCACTCCAAGCTTTCCGAGCCATTGGACCTCGCCCGTCTCGATGTTGAGGATGCCTGGCCTTTCCGAGCCAAATGTGTCTGAGGTGATGGCCAATGACTTGCCGTCAGGCGACCATGCCGCGACTGAGTCCTGCGAGCCCTCCTTCGTCCGGAAGATTCTGCGGACGTTCGATCCGTTTGCATCCATCACGTAGATGTCGGTGTTCTTGAGGTCGGAACTCTCGTTTGCGGTGAATGCGATTCTCTTGCAGTCGGGACTCCAGAGGTTCCTCTGGCCTTCTGCCAGGACGGGGTTGGCGAAGTCGGTCAACTGTTCCCATTTGCGTTCCTTGACGTCAAGAGTCCACAGGTTGTGCTGTTTCCTTCCTCCCTTGCCCTTCCTGTTTGTTGAGACGAGGAGGAGCCGGTCGTCGCTCGCGAACTCCAGGGGATACTTCTGGCTGGTTGGTTCGTCTGTCAGCTGCGTCACCCTCCCGGTCGCCGTGTCGATCTGGTAGAGGTCGTGCTGCTCGTTCCCATCCTTGTCCTTGCCGAAGATGATGGTCGTCCCCGCCCGGTTCCACAAGAAGCCGATCCGGATCGCCCGAGGAACCTCGCCGTGACTCAACTGCCGCGGGACCCGGTCATCCAGGGACATGACCCAGAGCTCGTTGCGTCCGGTCCTGTCCCAATAGAATGCGATACGGTCCTTCTGCCAGGACAGGGCAAAGAAGAGGGTCGAAGGGATGCTCATGAGATCCTTGAGCTGGAGATGTTCCTCCTTCGGCAGTGTAGCCTTCGACTTGCCAGCGTCCCCGGGAGTCATTTGTGACCTCATGGAGAGCGCTTAAGGTGTCCCACGATAAGTAGCTTACCCGAATGGGTCGGATCAATAACCATGGCTACGCCGAGGTCACGGCATAAGAAGCGACCAAAAGGGTCCGCCCCTCCCTATTTTGATCGCTGGGGCTCTTCCCTCGAGGACCCCCGAATCAAGGGGTAGGTATTGGCCAAGGAGGGCCGGTGAAAGGGCCCTCCACCTGTAGGCCGAGGGGGAAGGGTCCGCGCGCTTGCTTCGTGCCGATGACCGCGATGAGCGCCACGAACGCCGAGCCCGCTACCCAAGAGTGACCTTAACGTCAGGGACGGAATCTGTCGAGCGCCGTCGTCCCCATTCCCTCACGCCGGGGTTGAGGAGGAGTGACCAGGCGACGAGGGCCGTCCCGACCCCCGCAATGAGGAACGCTGGGCCGACTCCGAAGTGAAGGACGAGGAACCCGCCTCCCACGATTCCGGCGGGAATCATGGCGAAGACTAGGGACTGGTCCGTGGCCAGATAGCGACCCAAGAGCCGGTCAGGGACGACTCGCTGCACGGTGGAAAGGAAGGTCACATTCACAACCGAGTTGAACACGCCAAGAGCGAGCATGCTCGCAAGAGCGAAGGGCAGATAAGGAAGCAAGGCGAGGGAGATCAGTGGCAACCCCGTCATACCCCAGGTCAGGGGAATCCACAAACCGGGATCAGTGTCAAGGCGCAAATGGTGGACGAGGATGCCGCCAATCCCGGCCCCAATTGCCAACACCCCCAGCAAGATCCCGAAGATGGCCGCTCCCATCCCGAGGACCCTCGTGGTGTAGATGACCATGTATAGGTTGTAGAATGAGAAGAAGTTCGCAATCATGCTGACCACCGTCATCAACAAGAGAGGCGGTTGAGACCGGATGTATCGCAACCCTTCCCCCGTGTCTCTCCAAATCGAACTCGGTTTCTCCCCCGGTTCCTTCTGTGCCAGTGCTCTGGATGCGGGGATGGCCAACAGGGTGATGCAAATGGCCGAGACCGCATACGTCACCGAGTTGTACGCCAGCCCGGCGCCGACCCCTACAAGGGTGATGAGTAGCCCACCAAGGGGGTTCCCGATGAACTGGGCGATGGTCGTACCGACGGTGAGCAGGCCATTGGCCTGCGTGAGATCGTCCTTGACAACAAGACGTGGGAGAAGTGCGTTCGAGGCTGGACCGAAGAACGTTCCGATCGCCGAGGTCAGGAAGACCGTTCCCAGGAGGAAGTACAGATTGAAGCCATAGCAGAGGACGTAGAGCGCGAGGGCTCCAAGCGCGAGAGCGCGAATGACGTCAGACAAGATCATCACGCGTCGACGGTCGTACCGATCCACCAGAGCCCCGGCCACGATGCCCAGGCTCAGGGTAGGAATGAACTCGACAATGCCCAAAAGCGTCAGTAGGAGAGTCTGTCCGGTGGTGGTGTAGATGTACCAATCGAAGGCGATGGTCACCACGAAGAACCCAGTGTACGACGTCAGGCTCCCCGTCCACAGGAGAGCAAAATTCCTGTTCCGGAACAAACTCGCTATGGAAACTGCCCGCTTCTTGTTCTTCGGCATAAGCTCCGAGGTGACATGTGGAAAGCTTGCAAAACATCACCTTTGTGGACAGGTTCGGAAAGGATCCTTATCCTCCAGGTGGGCCCCCGTAGGTAGCCCTGTCGTGCTGCCAGCCTTTTGATCGGTCAGGGTTTATGATCGGTGGGGGGGGCGGGTCAGCGAACCTGACAAAAATCCGCACTCAATCGCGCACGGAGTCGGTCCGCAAAGACCGTGACCCCCTTGGGTCTCGCCCGCTCCATGTCCCTCCCCATCCCCGTCCGTGACGCCGCCCTCAAGTGGGTCCGTGGCGGCGTGGAGGTCGTCCCCGTCCGGCCCAGACTCGTACCCGACAAGAAGGGCAAGCTTTCTCCCATCCCCTGGATCCGCTCGCCTTCCTCTCCCAGCGGCGACCCGGTTGCCGCCCCTCCTCCCCGCTGCTCCTGTGACGGTCGCGCAGCGGCCCTATCTCAGCGCTCCGCGCCCCCCGTTGGGGGACACTCGGGGCACGCCCCTCGCTTGCTCCGCTTGAGGGGTCGCCGCGCTCCCTTCGCACACGACCACCCCTCCTGCACGTGCTTGCAGAAGGAGTGGGGGCCGACCCCGCTCCTTGACGGGGAGCGACAGTGCGGCCCCCACTCAAGAGCGCTTCACTGCGTCCCGCGCTCGGTCCGGCTTTGCCGGACTCGTGGTCTCCCTCAGCACCCTTCCTCCCTTCCTTCAGGACCACCGTGCCCTCCCTCGTCCCGATCCGCATCCCCCGCCCTCTCGCTCCGCTCGACCGGCCCCCTCGGGGGGTCTGGGCCACTTTCCGGAAGGGTGCCCCCCACTCGGTGGTACGGGTCGTCCGGCTCGTGGTCGCGCTCTCTCTCTTTCCCTGTCCGTTTTCCGACATAGGGGCTTTCCGCCTCACCCCCTTCATCAAACCTCTCCCTCGACCGCCCGGGCACCGCTCCCGGACAGTCTCGTAAGGGGACGGGTCCCGCTTCGCGTTCAGGAAGACCGCCCCCATATCGGCCTGTCGGGAGCGAGGCGGCCTCGGGACGCCGGAGGCATGATGGGGGGTCGCGGTTCGGGGGCCCCCCACCGCTTCGCCGGTGCCCCCGGTCCCACCGCTTTCGGCTCGGGTCCGATCGCTATGTCGGAAAACGTAGTAAGCCAAGGAGAGAGCGCCTGTATCGCCGAACGACCCAGTGTCCTCGTGGGGTGCCGCGGGACATCCTTCGAAGGCCGAGACCGTGTCGTGACCTCCCCGCCCTCGGCAACCGGGGTGAGCGCATGAGCAGCTACGCCCGCCGTGCCGGGACGTGCGCCCTGTGCCAGACCCCGTTCCATGTGGGGGAGGAGATCGCCTTCGTGAACCGGGAGGGGAAGAACCGCCCCGTCTGCGTCAACAGCCAGACGTGCGAGCAGCTGCGGGGTAAGCGCGTGACGGAGACTCCGACCCCGAAGAACGAGACGAAGCCCGCGCCGTCCCCGGTGCCGGCCCCCGTTCCACCCGCACCGGCAAGCCCACCCGCGCCCGCCAGGGAGCCCGCGCCCAGCGTGGCCGTCTCCGTGGTCAGGACGGGGGAGGAACACGCCTGGAGCCTTCTCCAGGTGACGTACAATCTGGGGAGCTTCGAGAGCGTGAAGGCCGGGGTGGCCGACTACGCGAAGGACGGGGAGGACGCGCAAGCCCTCGCGCAGAGGGTGGCGGCGCTCGTCTACAACGAACTGGAGGCCCAGGTACAGGCGCTACGGAACCTGCACACGCGGGTCGAGGCCCAGGGGGAGGTGAGCGCATGAGCGCCTCCCTCGTGCTCCGCACCCCGGAGGAGGTGCCGCTCTACGAACTGGTCCCGGTCTTCGGGCCCAACGGCCAGGAGCTGGGGGCCTACCGGGGCGTCCGCGACACCGTGTCCGGTGGCGTGGTCTCTGTCGTGTCGGATCGCTACGGTCTGGTCCAGCACCGCGCGATAGCGGAGGCGGTGCACCAAGTGGGGGCGGCCCTGGGCCGTCCCGACCCCGAGGCCTTCGGGGCCCGGGCCGCGGCCTTCACCCCCGAGAGCATCACGCTCTACCAGGGCGGGCGGAGGATGGAGGTCAAGCTGGTTGTCG
>JAKBKR010000061.1 GCA_021832495.1 bacterium
TCTTGACGTTGGCGAAGCCCTGGTCCCCTTGAGCGAAGGTGAGCAGCGGCGGATCGATGTTCATGTATGATAGGATTCCATTGTATTCCGTCTGATTGAGAATAGCAGTTCCATTCCACGTGATTCCGGCCAGCATGGACAGGAACGGAATGGCTATCGGAGCCAGGAGGAGGCTGAGGGCTGAGTTCAGTCCGGAGACCAGCAGATTGAATGCCACTCTAAACGCACTTTCGAGAACGCCCAAGAGAAAGTTGAGAGTGTTGATCGCCGAACTGACTGCCGCTGCGCACGCCGGGCACGCCGCGCTGATGGCCGCCAGGATTGCCTGTCCTAACGCTACCAGCGACCCGATGGGGTTGTTCACGAAGGCGATGATCGCGTTGATGATGAACGAGGTCGCGGACTCGACGATTCCGAGGATGGTCCCGAAGAGCGACTTGATGTCCTCCGTCCCTCCGCCGCTGTTGAACCCAGCGAGCGGAAGGAATACGGCGAGCTGTCCGTCCTGGACCTGGAGACCCAGGAGCGCAATCCCGGTCGTGTTCAGCGCCTGGTAGGCGCTGGTGAGGTTCCCGGTGGAGTTGTAGATCGCCAGCTGCTGGAGGAGCTCATTCGCACATGTTGCATTCATCGAAGCGGAGAGCGAGCCCGAGATGCCCAACTGGCTCGTGTATCCGTTCCGTACCGACATCTGGGCCCCGTTCAGGCACCAGAAGACGTGGGACATGTTCGTCTGTAGGTTCCCGCGGTTGAGCGCGGCCGAGAAGTTCGTCGAGAGGTACGACGTGCGACTGATGAGCAACGTGTTCAAGACGGGAGAGGAGCCGGTTGCGAACGGTGAGTGGGGGTACTGGGACGCACTTCCGTTGATGTTGAGGTAGAACGCGTAGAACTGCTGCTCACCGGCCCAGCGGGGGCCGTATCCTGCCAGGGTTGTGAGCTCCCCGCTGTTGTTGACCAGGACCGCGGGCGACCGTTGCAAGGCTTCCACCTGGACGCTCACCGAGAAGCACGCGTTGTTGCCGCAGGTGGAGAGCCCGCCGACGGACCATGAGACACCGTTCGCCAGCGCCAAGGTGGGTGAGGTGATGGAACCCTGATTCGGGCTCGCGTCCTGCTGGTGATAGAGCGTGAACCGCACCTGGAAACTGGTCTGCGAGTTGTCCAGCGGGAGCGTGTAGGCGTCATTGAAGGTGAACACGCTGTTGCATCCGGTGCCATCGGTCACGAGCGGCGTGAGCTGGCCGGGATCGCTCGCCATAGACACCACGTCGACACCCACCGCGTCGGAGGGGTTGATCTGGCAGACGTTGTTGTCGTTGGAGGCCTGCGAGATGGTCACGGCCAGCGCCAAGGGGTTCGTGCCCGACGGGTGCGTCCGGCTCATGGTGAAGCTATCAGGAACCCCGTCGCCTTGGGAGCTGAGAACCGTAGGATTGAGGGCACGCTGGTAGGTCAACGGGTCGGAGACGTACCCTGCATCCTGGGAGTGCTGCGTGCAGACCGTGCCGCAGGTCCCTCCATACGAAGTCCACAGGATGTACCGGTCGTACGTCGCATCATAGGCGGCCGCCCCGAGCGCCTTCATCCCGTTGGTGATCTTCGTCCCGTTCAGCGAATCCCCTGTCACGTCCGCGTTCCATGGAGAGATTCCGAAGTCCGCGTCACCTAGGTAGGACGCCGTCAGGCCAAGGAGCTGGGAAGGAACGCCAAGCCGTGCGCACAACGACGTCGAGTTGTTGTACCCCCAGTAGTTCGAAGCCGCGACGGAAGCGCTGGAGGAGAGCACGTACGGGACCCCCTGGACCACGCTCAGCTTGTAATACTCCTCCGTCCAAGCGTGGAGCGCCACCGTGGACAGCTGGAAGGTCTTCGGATTGAATACCGTGTAGTTCGCGTTTGATGGCTGCGTGCAGTTCAGGATCGGGGTTGTGATTCCATGGCCTTGGAGAAGCCCCTGGTGGGTCGGGTCCGCGTGGCCTGGGTCGGTGTAGTAGGACAATGCCAGATTGACCTCGGTGATGCTCCCTACTGCGTACGGGTTGGCCGTAGAAGCCATGACCTGCCACTGGCCTGGCTTCTGGAACAGCCCGATGGTCATCCCGGGGACCTTGGGCATCTGCCCGAGAGTAGGGGTGGCGTTGAGCAGGTCGATGGTCTCGGTGTTCTGGCTCAGAGCGGGGAGGGTAAACATGTCTCCCCACGGGTCAATGAGTTGGACCGTGATGGTAGAGTCCACGGTCGAGGAGTTCGTCACGTTCAACTGGACGAAGAGCGAGGCATCGTGGAAGGCGACTGCCGGGCCCGCGTAGTAGACACCGGTGAGGTTGACGACCCCCGTCGACGTGGTCCCGTAGGGCGCGACGTTATCGCTCCGGAAGCTGTCCGAGATGAAATGCGACCCATCGGGGATGCCGTCCCCCGCCGTGTTCGCGTCGAACGGGTTGCTTGGGAACCCCGTTACTGAGCCGGAAATCTCTTGGAGCGTGGTGAGGCCGTCGCTGTCAGGGTCCGCGCTCAGGTTGCCGAAGTTCGCGATGGCCCCCTCGGAGATGTAATCGGTGAACCCGGTCCCGTAGTAGGTGAGCGACGGTTGCTGCGAATCGGCGTGGCATGGGAACGTGTGGGTGACCGTGGCCTCGAAGGCGTTCGGAAGACCGTCGCCGTCACAATCAGGGCTGGATGTGAGGGTTGTCGAAGCCGTCCCGCTCGTCTGATAGGGGGCGGTGAAGGGGCTCGCGACCGTGAGGTTGAGCGCGTAGTTCCCCGTGTAGTTGTAGTCGTGGTAGGCGGTCTCCGTGTTCGAGCTGGATGGGATCACCGACGTGTTTCCGTCGCCCCATTGCCAAGTGAAGGCATACGCGGTCACATGATGGTTGATGTCCGCGTAGGACCCTAGAGAGTACGCGGTGAAGGGGGATGTATGGTTCTCCCCCGTCGACCCGTACTGCTCATAGGGATAGACCACAAGCTGGGGGTCGTCCAAGGCCCGGACGTACCCGGTCGCCGTGATGGGGGAACCCGCGAATGGTCCCGACAAGGTGAGCGAAGCCGTGTAGTTCCCGGGGACGAGGTAGGTGTGCCCAGGGTTGAACGCGAGCGTGGTGTTGCCGTCGCCCCAAGTCCACAGGGCATTCACGTAGGGCGAATCGGCGAGCGCCGCAAGTGCGGAAGTGTGGAAGAGCGTGAAGTTGTCGACCGTGAGGGTTCTCGATGGGAAGGTCACCGTGGGGAACGTCGCGTTTACCACGATGGTCTGGGAGGTGGTCGCGACCTGCCCCTCGGCTGTTTGCACGGTGAGCGTTGCCGTGTAACTCCCGCCGACGGTGTAGACGTGCTGGACGACAGCTCCCGGCATGCCATACCCCCCGGCCAGAACGCCGTCCCCGAAGTTCCAGGCGAAGGCCAGACCTCCGACCCCGATCCAGCTGTTGACCCGTGACCTGGACGCGTTGAAGGTGACCAACGTGTAGACGTTGGGGTGAGTGTTCGACGCGACGAAGCTCACGGTCGGAGTGGGCATCACGACGTTGATGAGGCTGAAGTTGGCCGAGGTGGACCCGTTCGGGCTTGAGGCGTAACTGACCACCAGGTATTGGGAAGCGTAGCGGAAGACCTTGGTGACGTTGGCGCTCGTGTTCGCGTTGAGATAGGACTGCTTGACCGTGCTCCCGTCCCCGAACTGCCAGAGAACGCCAGTGTTCCCGCTCCTCATCTGGGACGACAGGTTGGCGTAGTAGACGCTCGGAACGCCGTCGGCCGTGGTCCTGGAGGTCAGGTACGGCGCCTGGACCTTGGGCGCGGTGTCGTTCGCGGTCAGCAGGTAGGTGTCTGTGATGGTGAGGTTGGCGTACCCCGCCGCGCCGTACCCGTCCGTGGCCTTCACGGACATGTTGTACCATGCACCTTGAGCCCAGTTGTAGTTGAAGAGAGCCCAATCCAGAGTGGGTCCCGAGGGACCGGCCCCCGTGCATCCGAAGAAGACGGTCCCGTCGCCCATCGTCCAGTTCGCGCAGATCTTCGTGTCCGCCGGAGAGAAGAAGTCCGTGTGGATGAACACCGGCTCGCTCGTCGACATGTAGTTCTCGGAGACGTTGGCGTACTGCTGGTTCGGTGGGTTCGAGTTCGTGAACTGCTGGGTGATGTAGTAGGTGGTCGCCCCCGTGCCCTGGTAGTACCAGTAGGTGTAGACCGTTGTCCCGCCGCTCGAACCGTAGCCGCGGTAGTAGAGCTCTAGGGCGTAGCGGTGACCGAGGCTGAAAGTCCGATAGGGGAAGTAATAGTCGCTGGCCGGCCACAGGAGCCGGTGCCAGGTCAGGTTCTGGGTCCCATCCTCAATGATGGTGGCGTCCACCGACTGCATGTTGGAGTTGTTCGGGATGTACACCTCGACGCTGGCGTTGACATAGAGACCGTCCACACCGACGATGGGCTTGACGTCGGTGAATTGCGCTGTGGTCGAGGTCGTCAGGGTGCTTGCGTAGGGGTTGGTGACGGTGAGCCCCACCGACTCGTTCCGGACCGTGTAGGAAACCGTTCTTCCCTCGTACCCGTTGCTGCCGCCCGATGCCGCTGTCCAACTGCTGTTCGTCAGAGCGGCGAGCCTTGCGATGTTCGTGTAGTTGGACTCGTTGAGGAAGGCCGTCTGACCGACCGGAAGAACGACCCCTCGGTGGCCGACCACCGAGGAACTCGCGGTGACGTTGATCGGAGCGAGCACGCTGCACTGGACATAGATGGGCTTGCTGTGATTCCCCTGAATTGACTGAACGAACGGATAGTAGGTTCCGGTCGCAGTGTAAATGTGGGTCGCATTGAACCCGGTCCCGTATGTGCCATCCCCGAAGTTCCACTCCACCGTCAGGTTCGGGAGTTCGTACGGATTGGGGTCGGTCAGGTTCAGCCTCATGGTCACCGGGATTCCGGCGGTCGCAGAGCCGGGGTGGGCGGGGCAGATCCCGCCAAGCGAGCGCTCTTGGACAGCGATGTAGAGGAATGCGCGGGCCGAGACTTGGGACGTCAGGTTGGTCACGGTCACCGAGACCATGTAGGTGGCGTTGATGGCGTAGGTGTGGAAGACGCTCGCGCCGTAGCTGGTATTCCCGTCGCCGAAGTTCCATTGGAACAGTAGCCCGTCGTTGGGGGAACGACCAGACAGAGGGATTCCGGTGGCCATCGCGTCGAACTCGATGGGCTCTTCGACCCACATGGGCGGGAACCCGTTCGTTGCGCAGACTTGGCCGACGCTCTGGTTCTGGGAGTTGCAGGGAGCCGCGATGAACACCCCAAACGTGGGTTCGACCACGTTAATCTGGATCGTGGCGATCTTGAAGTCAAGCTGGCCATCGTACACCGTAACGCTGACTACGTATGAGCCCGGGAGCTTGTAGGTGAAGTTCACCGCTACCGGGACAGAGCAGTTGCCGCAGACAGAACTTGGCCCGGCATTTTCGACCGTGCTCGCGGGCAACCCGCTCTGGGATGTGGGACCAAAGGACCAGAAGAGGTGGTAGCCGGTGTGGAAGACGAGGAGGCTCGAGCTGTTGTTGAGCCCGAGGGTGTTCCCACCTGAGACGTTGGCGAAGAAGTAGACCGGTTGCCCCACGTAGAACGTCGACGAGGCCAGGGGCCCTTGGGCGTGAAGACTGGCGATGACGGGGTAGTGTCCGGAGTTGGGTCCCGGGTCGGCTCCCTTGGCTAGCGAACTGAACGCCGAGACAACTAGAATGGCGACTACGACGTAGCATATGCTCGCCCAGACTGGGCGATGGCGCGGTACCTCGAGAACCTTGATTTTCCTCGGCGCGACGATTTCGGTCGATGGCTCTCTCTTCGCTGAAACAGATACGGTCGGCATGGGCGGATGTACCTTGACAAGGTCACGGAACGACGAGGTAGCCCTCAGGATTGGCGGGTATCTCTTCCTCTTCACCCGATCCAGGCTTTGGGCCCGCTTATTCATGGTCGAGTTCTCAGGTAGGCGCTTGCTCGCCGAAGAAAGGCTGGCTGCCATGGAACGATGCCTCGGATGGGTGGCAGCTTGACCACCTTCGCGTATTTCAAGAATGGCCTGGCCAGAACACTCGACGGCCGACGATGAAAGGTTCGACGAGCGTCGAAAGAAGGCTCGGGGAGGATTCAAGACCCACGTATGGATGCTGATTCAGGCGAGTGCAGGACCCATGAGTTTCGGCTTGGCCCCGATAGGGCGATGAGTGCGGGGGCAAGCACAAAAGTTGATAAGGATGGCACTCGCCCCGTACTAATCGACGTTAGCGACGTACTTCTGGTAGTACGGGACGAGCGCCACCTTCATCTGCGGTCCTCGCCCGGAGCTTCTGGGTCGTGATGACTCGGGAGGTGAGAAAGAAAATGACTGAACTAACCATCGGCTATCGGGGTAGGAGACTCCGCCTCAGCGAGATTGAACTTGAGGGCAAGCGCCAAGAAGTGGTCGACCTTCGGAGCGGAAGCCTTCCGTCGTTCGGCGTGAAGCCCAAGGACTGCGCGCACCCGGAAGCGTACTCCATGCCGTTCGCATTGGGCGAGCGGATGGGCGGGTGGTTCTGCGCCCTGTGCGGCGAAGTGCAGAGCACCGAGTAGGCGCGGTGTAGCGGCGAATCTTTGGGTTCCATTCGTAGACCGGAGGGAGGCGTAGAGGTGCCTCCCTCCCCAACCACCAGGGCATCGAGACTCACACACATGCATACGTATTCCTGAACCGGCCCCTCGCTCCAATGGCTGTCATTGACAGCCATCCCCATGGGCCGTCTGAACTTTGGGAACTGGTTCCCAAATCCCTGAAGGCTGGTACGACCAGCCATCCACATGGGCCATCGAGCGGAGGGCGAGTCCTTACGTGTATAGGATAGAAGGACCATCTCCATTTGGGAACCAGTTCCCAATTCCCAATGGGCTGTTACGGACAGCCCTTCCCGTTGACCGTCAACGGGGGCCCGTTCGACGTTAACGGTTGACGGGCCCCCGTTAACGGTTGGTGGTACGGGCGAGTGGTCCCCCCTTATGTACTATCGTAATATCACCTGAATGATGGTCCAATAGGCCACATATAGCGTATGAATATGAATGAAACGTCTAGTTTCGAGCTAGTAATACCGTCTAGCGCGATGACGACACAGCAGGCATTCAAGTGCTTGCGTTGTGGCTGGATATGGACGAAGCGCCAGAAGAACACGACGAGCCGTCCGCCGGTCGCATGTCCAAAGTGTGGGTCACCACGGTGGTGGTCGCCTAGGATCCGTGGCCAGGCCGGGCCCAAGCCGGAGACCACCGAGCGTTGAGGATGGCGACCGATGATGACTTTCCGAATCGGTACAAGGTTCGTCGGCCCACCGGCCGTCGCTATCCCACGCTACGACGCCGACGACGGACCAAGGGCGTTAGAATGCTGGTCAGCTCAAGTCGGTCGCTCCGCGAGATCATTGAGAATGATGACGAGCTCAGCCGTTCGGAGGATGTACAGCACCGCATGGTTCCTGACATGGAGGCGGAAGCGCAGTACCTCTGGCTCAAGGAGAAAATCCGCGAGGAGGAGGAGCGGTTCGAGAACTCGAGGAGGGGTCGTGAAGTTGCCGAGGACATGGGGGAGGGTTTCTTGAAGGAGCAGCACGACGCCATGGCCAATGGCCTTCCCGGTGAAGACGCAGACCCACGTCGCATCACCAACATGGCAAGGCTGCCCGGGATGGAAGGCCTCGCAGAGATTGTTGCGGATGAGGAACCGCACGCTGTGATGCTGACCGGGGAGGAAGTCCTGGAGCAGCAGCTGCTGTCGCCGGTCGACTACCTCTGCACCAAGGTCGAGAAGCGTGGCACAGCTCACAAAGCGATGGTCGACGCGCTCTCCGCGAGCATGAAGCGGGCGTACGAGACACCGCCTCACCACCGGGTGATTGACGGGGCTGTTCAGCTTCTAGAGTTCGATGGGAAGTACGTTCTCGTGGATGGACTGCATCGGACGTACATCGCGCATACGACCTGGCCGAACGTCAAGCTGCTCTGTAACATCACCAAGCTCCGAGCGTTTCATGGCGAGGGGACGTACTTCAGCTACGTCGTCCCCATGGCGAACCTCATCAACTGCGACTCGCGCGCCATGTGCCGAGAGATGCAGATGGCCGCGTTCGTGGCCACCCTCTACACGAAGTACCTTTCGACCATCATGGAAACCGGCCATCTCCTTGCACATCACGAAATGGAGAAGTGGGCGCACTCCTACTTCGGGGCCCAGCGTCGGGACCTCACGATGAACAGACACTACCTCGGTGGGATTGTCGAACTGATGAATGCTCGGCTGAGGTCTCATGGCATGGGCATCGAAGTTCCGAGGAAGGTCGGAGACACGAACTCCAAGATCATCGAATTCAAGGACAAGACCTACGAGGACGGATCACCCGGGCTCGCGGAGGAGTTCACAGCCTATGCTCTGGACAGTTTGAAACACCGGCCCAACACCGGGGAGGCGATTGTCGATGGTGTCGCTGCGACGCCAATGGGACTGGCGGTACTCCTCATCCCGGACGAGTCCATCCCGTATACCGCGACGCTGAAGGATGTCATTGAGGATGGCATCCCAACCAGTGGCGTAACCTCTCGCATCCAATAACCGTCATTGAGAGGCCGCCTCGGCCGGGGGCGTGCAGCCTACCGAGACCGCCCAGGCCATGAACTTGGGTTCGACGGGGCCCGGACCCCGCAACGCCCGCAGGAACCCTTCGAGCTGCTCCTCCTCCCTCCCCCTCTTCACCTCCACCTTGGGCCGCCTTCCTTCCGCGGGCAGTGCCTCGATACGCCTCGCCACCTCCTCAGGGTCCTGACGAGCGAACTCCTCCCAGAGGTTCACTCCCGCCAACACATGCTCCACGAACCACGGGCACCTCACGTTCGCCCAGAACGCCAGAAGCGCCCCGTGCGCGTCCATCTCCCTCGCGCTCTCCCTCCCCCCGGTCCGATGCCGGATCCTCCGGCGGTCCGCCCCGTGGTCCCGCTCCAGCGCCACCGTGCTC
>JAKBKR010000062.1 GCA_021832495.1 bacterium
TATGAAGGCTCTCCGCCTCAACTTGGTTTCCGTCGCTAGCAGACCCAAGACCACAAAGAATATCTTAGTCCTGTGGATGGCACATTCTTAACGACTGCCAGTGAGGTGTCCGGATGAAGAGATCGAGGTCGAATGCAGGAGCTCAAGAGGAGTGGCCCGGGGGGGATGGGCAACAGATCATGACCTGTCGGTTGTCGGTGCCGCTCCCGAAGACGGGTAACGTCCCTTTGCAGTATGTGTCCGGTAAACACCCGGAGCTACAGTTCCGTCTGCTGAGCTTCCTTATCACGGAGGATCGTCGGATCATCGAAGATGTGGAGGTTTTAGGTCAGGATTGGAACTGGAAGGAGCTTCTCGGAGACCTCTCGGACTATCCGGGCGTGATCTCCGTTCAAAAGTTGCATGAATCGAGTGGCGGGGTGCTCTTCCGGCTGGTCACCAAGGCTTCAGAACCGTTTCAAGCGGGCCTGCGCAGTGTAGAGGATCTCGGGATCGGCATCCGGCTTCCGTTCACCATCAGCAACGGTGAGTTGCAGTTCCTTCTCGTGGCCGACAATCGAAAGCTCCAGCGACTCTTCCGCAAGGCCCGTCGGATCGTACCCGGAACCCAGGTTCGAGCGATCTATCCAAGCGCCGATCCGGGACCGGATCGTCTGTTGACCCCCCGACAGGCTCAGGTGTTCCGAGTGGCCATGAGTGCGGGCTACTGGGACATCCCACGCAGGGCAAACCTCGGGGAGATCGCCCAACGTTTCCGGGTCTCGAAGTCAACGATATCCGAGACTCTCGCGCACATCGAGAACAAACTGCTCCACGAACTCGCCGAGGGCCAAGCCGAAGCCGTCTAACGGGGTGGCCTCGATCGTTTTGGCGGCGGGGCTCACGCGGCGGGGACCTGGTAGGGGTATCGGAGTATTGCCGCCAGGCCACCGAAGGCCTTGAGGAGCATCTCACCCTCCTCGCTCTCCACCGAGATCATCCGGATGGTCGAGCTGTGTGCCGACGCGGACTCAAAGAGCCGGGTCACCAGGTCCTTGTCCTTCAGCCCTTCCGAGACGAGGAGCGTTGAGACCGCCCCGGCCTCCAAGGCCGCCCAGGTCTCCTTCAGTCCGTAGATCGCCAGAGGTTCCCGGGGTTTGCGTATCTCCGAAAGGAGTTGCCGGACGATCTGCTTCTCCTCTGTGATCTCGAGCCCATGGAGCGTGCCGGAGGCCTTTTCGACGAGTTCTCGGAGGCCATACTCATCGGTGTATCCTACGTCGAATAACGGCTCAACGACCTTCTTCTGCAGTTCATAATGGAGAAACCCTTCCTTGACGAAGTACTCTTTGGTGGCGCCCGGGCCACCCACGAGGATTCCCTTGATCTTGTCCTTCATGGGAAGAAAAAGCTCGGTCGCGTTGTCCGCGCATCGGACGAAGAAATCATGGGCAGCGTGTTCGATCAACCTCTCGAATCGATGTGCAGACTGCCCTCCCATGCCGTGTTTGCTCGGGACTTGGGATTGCTTGTTGCGCAGCGCCTCC
Organism: bacterium; assembly: GCA_021832495.1. Classification (GTDB taxonomy): domain Archaea; phylum Thermoplasmatota; class Thermoplasmata; order Lutacidiplasmatales; family UBA184; genus JAJYEA01. The sequence continues at coordinate 1,527 of JAKBKR010000062.1, forward strand.
ACCCTCTTGCCTCGGAGGATCCCGAAGGTGACCTCCTTTCGGTCGATGACGATCAACCCCCAGACGTCCGGCTCGTGGACCATGTCGAGCAACGGGTCCAAGATAAAGTGGGAATCGCAACGGTACATGTAGGTATTGAGGGGTTCGGGGGGTTCGATCACGAAGGACACCTCTTCGCTCCGGTCAGCCCCGATCGCTTTTGCCCCGACGAAGAATGCAACACCGTGGTCCGGGGCCACCCGGTACTGCTTCACCTTGTTCATGAGAGATTCAAGCGATCCGGTGACGTTCTTACGTGTGACCCGGCTCTTGATATTCCCCGCCTGGGCATATTCGTTGCGGAGGTAGTTCATGACGTCCGCGATGGCCCGCCCGGGCGGAACGTAGAGCGTGATGAGTTCCGTCCCCCGGCCCTCGCAAGCCGCTATTTCATCCAGAAGGTGACGAAAGTTGTAACGCTCCAACTGGGGGTCTGTAGTCGCCATTCAACTCGCCTCCAAACGGTCCGGCGAGTACCCTGCACGTGCCCCAGGGCGGGGCGGGAGTCACAGGAACTTTGCGATGTGGTCCTCGATAATCTCTTGAGGATAAGCGCCCACGATCCGATCCACCAACTTGCCTTCCTTGTAGATGAGGAGGGTGGGTATACTCATGATGCCAAGTTTCTGCGCTATCTCCATGTTGTCATCGGAATTCAGTTTGCCGAAAGCAACCTTGCCCGCATACTTCTGAGACAATCGTTCCACGACAGGCGATACCATGCGGCAGGGACCACACCACGGGGCCCAGACATCGACAAGGGCTACGGGGTTCGATTGGGAGAATTTGTCAAAGTCTCCGTTGCTGAGCTCGGTCACGGGCATTTCGACACACCTTCAATTTCCCTAGTGTGCGTGAGTATATATCCCCTTGCCGGACCCACTCTCAGAATGGGCAAACCCTGTGGCCCATCGGGTGGCTCATGCCACCGGAACCACGATGTTCCCCCCGGATTTCTGGTGGGAGGGCAGCACTTTTGTCTCGACCTTCTTGGTTTTCCAGAAGATTTCCGCGAACTTCTGTACGTCGGAGACAAGGGCATTGGCCTGCTCCACGGAGAAGGATTGTCGGGCCTTGGAGGCATCGTGCAAGATCTTCAGGACGAGGTCGTTCACCTCGGGGAACTCCTTGGTCATTTCCGGTGTGAAATAGTCGCCCCAGATCACCCGGACCTGGTGTTTGACGATTTCCGCATGTGCTTCCTTCGTTGCCGTGTACCGAGCGAGCTTGGCGTGGAACTCGCGGCGCGCTTCAGGAGCTGCGCTCTCCTGGGGTGGCGTGAGGTCAGCCGCAAGCTGGGCCATCCGCAAGACGGTGAGCGCCCCGATCTGCGCTTCGTGAGGGTCATAGATCCCACAGGGAATGTCGCAGTGGGCATAGACAGGTTCGGCGGGAGCCAACAGATCAACGACTTTCGCTAACCAGCGCTTCATGCCTTCCCCATCACCATTGAGGAATAAATAGTTGTCCAGCGGTGGCGAAATTGCTCCTTTTCAGTGCTGCGCTAAGGTCGTCAATCCACCGAGTATCGCGTGAGGAGGGCCTTCGCCACCGGAAGGTGAGTTCGCAGCGACGAAAGGACCGATTGCAGACGCTCCCTGGAGATCGTTCCCCAGAGGTCGAGCGAGAGCGCAGGCTTCCGGGCTCGGTGCACACGGAAGAGGGTCACTTCGGCCATCCAGCCATTCCCGCCTGTAAGGGTAGTATGGAACCCCACGGCTTCGGCAAGGATCTCCCCGTTCTGGCGCTCGAGCTCTTGGACAAGACGGCGGACATCGAACGATCCCTCTTTGATGCCCCTCGAACCTTGATGGAACAAACCGCCAGGTACGAGGGACCACGAGCCGACCAACCGGAGTTGTTCCTTCTCCAGAGCGAGCAGGACTGAGACGGCCAGTGAAGCGAGGTCGGAAGATTCGATCACCTTCTGCTCTTTCAGGGCGGACAGGACTTTCGTCCAGCCTGGGACCGCACCCGGGTCGACCTTGCCCCCTTTCAGACGGACCTCGAGGTGGACATGGTGGAAGGTGCGCTTGTGACGATGGGCGGGAATGAGTTCGGCCCAGTTCTCCACGCTCCATGGCCCCACAAGGTCTGGAGCGGAAAGGGGAACCCCCTTTCCATCCGATGTAAGCAACCCGGAACGACTCATGAGAAGTGGTCTCGGACCCCGCGCGAAGCCGAAGGGTTCGTCGGGACGACCCGTCCAATGATGTCCTCGACTGGCACCGCTCCGAAATGTCGGCTGTCGCGGCTACGGAGAGGGTTGTCTCCAATGACAAAGACCTTCACCGCTCCTCCTTCGAACATCACCGACTGGACCCGTTTGAGGAGCTTTCGTCCCTTCATCTCTGGGTCACGAAGGACAATGGCATCCCCTTGGTCCGGCACTTTTTCCGCATCGGTTCGGGGAGTTACGCGGATGATATCCCCGGGAACGAACGTCGGGGCCATGCTCCAGTCATGCACCCGGAATCGTCTGGTCCGCCGCCCGAGGTGAAGCTCCATCCACCTTCGGAAGGGCCTTTACAATTATAAACTCGCATGGGGATGGCAACGGGGTCTCTTGGATCCTTTCAACAGGTCCAGTCCCCATACGTCTGTCAGACGATAAATACGAGAGTGGATTCGTTGGGCGGCATGACGGAGAATCGGCAGGGAAAGGTCAGTTCGCGTTCGTCTTCTTTGCGTTCCAAGGCAGCGGGTGGTCAGTCCAAGGGATTCAGCGCGGAGGAGCGTGCGGCCTTGCGAGATACCGCCCAAGAACGAGCGATGGTCTGGGGCAAGAACTTGGCTAGAGATGAACGGGTCGTGCTGGCGAAGATCGCTCAGATGCCAGAACCCGACCGTTCCCAGGGAAGCCGCGTCCACACGCTCATCAGGACCCACGCACCCAGTCTAGCGCCAAGACTTTGGTATGGGATGCCAGCGTACACCAAGGCTGGGAAGGTCCTTTGCTTCTATCAGCCTGCGAGCAAGTTCAAGGTTCGCTATGGCACTTTGGGATTCAGTGACGAGGCCCGGCTCGACGACGGGCTCATGTGGCCCATCACCTATGCACTGACGGAGCTGACACCCGAGGTGGAGGCCAAGATCGTGTCGCTGGTGAAGAAGGCTATCGGCTGAAAGCCGAACAGGCACCGGACCTCTGGTCCGGCCTCAAGCGTATCCGAACTGGCGCTTGGCGAACTCGCTCATCTTGTCGGGCCCCCACGGTGGTTCCCAGACGACCTCGACCACGCTCTGATCTCCACCCAAAGCGTCGTCCGCCACCCGCTTGACCTCTTCCACTAGGATGTCCGCCACGGGGCATCCCGGGCTAGTCATGGTCATACGGATGTTGAGCTTGCCCTGCTCGTTCCACTCGTAGGCGTAGATCAGGCCTAGGTCCACGATGTTCATGGGTATTTCCGGATCGAAGACCTTCTTCAGGGCCTTCCGAACGGCCTCCTCCTTCTCCTTGTTGGAAGCGGTGGGAGGAATGGCCGTTTCCGTGGGCTTTCCCTTAGATTCCACGTCCTCCGGGACGTTAGGTCCGGTGATCTTGAAGGCCGGACCTTCCGCATCCAGCACGCAATCGACCTTCGCATCATCCAAGTATCGCGTGCTCAAGGGATCGATCACGAACTTGATCCCAGAAGCTTCCACGACTGCATCACCCGGTTTGGCCGTGTCCAAGTTCATGTGGATCGTGGGAAAGACCCCGGAGACCACATAGAGCCGAACATCGAGCGGCTTCTTCTGACGGGCAAGCAATTGCTTGAGTTCCGTCTCCGCTAACTGGGTCACCTGGAGCGTGATTTTCTTTTCCTCGGGCATCGTCCAACTAGTTGCACAAGACTTTTTAGCTTCTCCGTTCCTCTGCCGGAACAGGTCCATGTCGAGTTCTGTAGCGCCTGTTAAGGGGTCCAAAGAGTCGAAGAGCACGACAAAGCGTCATGTCAAGATCGTGACCCCGATCCCGGGACCGAAGGCCAAAGAGATCATCCGGAGGGACCAGGCATCCATCATGACCTCCACAAAGAGCGGGCCGGTGGTCGCCGCCCGAGGACAGGGGGTGCTGGTGACGGATGTGGACGGGAATGTCTTCCTGGACTTCGCTAGCGGTGTCGGGGTCCTCGGTACCGGGCATTGCCACCCGCACGTCGTCGAGGCGGTCAAACATCAGGCAGAAGAGCTCATGCACTTTGCCGGGACGGACTTTTACTACGAGGTGCAGACACGTCTCGCCGAGCGCTTGGCGAAATCCGCTCCGGGGGACAATCCAAAGAAGGTCTTCTACACCAATTCGGGGGCGGAGAGCGTCGAGGCCGCCATCAAGATGGCCCGATGGCAGTCCGGCCGACCCATGACCCTGGGTCTCATCGGAGCTTTCCATGGGCGCACCATGGGCGCCCTGAGCATGACTTCGAGCCGGCCGGTCCAGCGCCGGCGGTTCAATGCCTTCACCGGCGGGGGAACCCATATTCCGGCCCCGTACTGCTACCGGTGCCCATACAAACTCGAATACCCGAGCTGTGGTCTCTACTGCGTGAAGATCTTGGACGAGCTCTATTTCTCGAGCGTCCTTCCCCCGGAAGACGTGGCCGCTTTCATTGTAGAGCCCGTTATGGGCGAAGGAGGGTACGTGGTCCCCCCCAAGGACTACTTCCAGGCCGTTCATAAAGTACTGAAACCTCATGGGATCCTCCACATCGATGATGAGGTGCAGGCCGGCGTCGGTCGCACCGGCAAGATGTGGGCGATCGAACATTTCGGGGTGGTGCCCGACATGATCACGAGCGCGAAAGCCTTGGGAAGCGGGATTCCCATCGGGGCCATGATCTTCGACCAGAAACTGGACTATCCCGTCCAAGGCGCCCATTCCAACACGTTCGGCGGCAACCTCGTCGCCTGCGCCGCGGCCAATGCCACGCTGGATGTGATGGACAAGGAACGACTCCTCGAGAACGCCAGCCGCCAAGGAAGTTACCTGAAAAAGCGTCTGGAGGAGCTCAAGGAGAAGTACATGGTCATCGGTGATGTGCGTGGGGTCGGCCTCATGGTCGCGACCGAGTTCGTAAAGGACCGCCGCACGAAGGAACCGGCGATCGCCCTGCGTGACGAGATCGAGCAGGAAGCCTACCGCCGGGGACTCGTGCTCCTGGGATGCGGCAAGTCCGGCATCCGGTACATACCGCCGCTCATCGTTCAGGAAGAGCACATAGACGAAGCCGTGGAGATCCTCGATGCCTCCATTGCGCACGCTCTCAAGAGCGTGGGATGAGTTCCGGTAATCCGTCCCCTCTCCCTATCCCGTCGGATGGGGCTTTTCTCCTGATCGACAAGCCCCGGGGCCCGAGCTCCCATCAGGTCACTGCATGGGTCCGCGACATGCTCGGTGTCTCCCGGGCTGGCCACGCGGGGACCCTTGACCCCGGAGTGAGCGGCCTCCTCGTCATCGCGGTCGGCAAAGCGCTCCGCCTCATTCCGCTCGTCCTGACATTCTCAAAGCGGTACGTCGGGGTCGTGCAATTGCATGGTCCGGTGGAACGAGCGGCTCTGCAGTCGGCGCTCACTGATTTTGTCGGACCGATCTATCAAACTCCCCCCGTGCGGTCTGCCGTAAAACGTCAGCGACGCGTCCGCACGATCCACACCCTCGAAATCATCGAAAGGCAGGAGAACACCTTGCTCATCGACGTCACCTGCGAGTCGGGTACCTATGTGCGGACCCTCGCGGTGGACCTTGGAGATGCCCTCGGCGTGGGGGGCCATCTCTCGGAGCTACGGAGGGTGGCGACCGGCCCGTTCGTGGAGGAGCAACTGATCTCCCTCCCTATGCTTTCGGACGCCATCGCGCTCGTCCGGGAAGGGCACCCCGAGATATTGCAGGGCATGCTGCACCGTCCTGAGGAGGTCTGGAGCCGCGTTCCCAGGGTTGTCGTGAAGGATTCGGCAGTGGACGCTCTCGCCCACGGTGCGGACCTCGCTGCAGCGGGGGTCGCCTCCCTCCTGGGCTCCTTTTCGGCTGGAGACCGCTTGGCCCTTGTGACACGCCGGAACGAACTCATCGCCACCGGCCGTGCGCTGGTGAACGCCTCCGCGATTTCGTCTAAGACCGAGGGTTGGGTGATCGATGCGGAGAGCGTCTTCTTGGCGCCGGGGCAGTATCCCCGGTACTGGGGTCCCGAAAAGGGGCGGGCGAAAGCTCAATAGTTCCCTCTCCCATGTTCCATCAGGGGATGGTGGCGTAATGTCGGCGGTCTGGCTCTATCTACTTGAGGTCCTGGCGTTCCCCCTTGCCTTGGCAGCGGGCCTCACCTTGGTCTCGACCCGCGAGGTGGACCGGTACTACCGGAACCACAACACGACCTCCCTCTTGGTATCCGAGGAGGAGAACGAACAGTTGGATCCCTCGATGCACGGTTTGACCAAGTGGCTGCTCTTCGCCCTGTTTTTCAACATTGTCTACCTCACGGTCAATATCTCGCTCGTGCAAGCGACCCTGTTCGATTCGATCTACCTCTATGTCGCCTCGGTGGGAGCGTTCTTGGTGGCATCGTTCCTCGCCCTGGTCTATGCCTTCCGGTTCCATGAGAAGCGCTTTCTCATCACGGGGATCGCATTCTCCATCCTCGGCACCGTGGTGATCTTCTCTTCGATCCAGCTCGGCTTCGGGCACTGGACGGCCTACGGGACAAGCGCGTCCTCCGCCACCTCGATCGGCGCCAAGGCGCCTGACTACATCGTCCCGATCGTGATGGCGGGCGTGGCGTGGGCCATCACCTTGGTCTCTTTCCTACTGGATCTTCGGGTCGGAGAGCGGTTCCTGCCGTTCCGGATAGAGCAACCGGAAGGTTACCGGGTCATGCTTGCCGCTTTGGCTCTTGGCTGGACAGCCATGCTCATCGCAATGATCCACCCGATCCTGAGCTTGCTGTGAGAACGTGGGCCCCGGATGTTTCCCCGGGTGCGCTCAGAGCGCTTCCGTCGTTGAATTCACCGCGTGGTTGAGCGCGATCTCCGCGATGTCGGAAGCATAGAGGGCGGTACGCTCAAGGCTCTCGAGGACATACGCCAAGGCGACGGCGACCCGCCCCTTGCGGGTGAAGAAATCCTGGAGCTCGGGGTCCCGGGATGAGACCATCCTCGACACGGCGTCTATGACCTCGTTCGCGTGTTCCATGTTGCGCGAGAACAAAGTTTCCACGGCCGTCTCAAGCAGTTTCAATGCGTCGGCGGAAAGTCGCGAGAGCTCTTCGACAGGGCCGCTGGGCAACCGCCCGCCCTCCACAATGTCCGTCACCTTCGCGATGCGGACGGCGTGGTCCGCGATTCGTTCCAGGGTCTTGGAAGCGAGGTCGTACGTG